>NZ_JBIAQV010000005.1:0-5366 GCF_042889305.1 Streptomyces sp. NPDC002619
GGATCATGCTCGGTTACTACGCCGTTGTAGCGGTCGCAACTGCAGCGCTTCTCGTCTGGGCACACCAGCAGCCCCACGCGGCGGCGGCCAGCGAGAACGACGCCCCCGCACCCACGACCGCCCATCTCACCCCGAAGCAGGCGACGTCACCGTTTCCTCCGGCCGAGATCGCGAAATTCCGCACGATCGCAGCCGACACCCTGACGAAGCTCAACTCGGGCGATCAGGCAGCCGCGACCACCCGGGTAACCGATCTCGAGACCGCATGGGACGACGACCAACCCACCCTCGAGCCCAAGAACGAGCAAGCCTGGCACTTCCTCGACAGCGAAATCGACCACGTCCTGACCGCGCTACGCGCTCCGAACCCGGACAAGGCCACCGAGGCCAAGGCACTCAACACCCTCCTCACCTCGCTCAGCTGACCAACCACAATGACCGTCTGCCCCGAGGCCGGCACCCGGCCCCGGGGCAGTCGGCCACCGTGCTTTTCGGGCTCGCGAGTTGCCTGCATCGTGGCTTCCTTCCGCCCTGACACCCGTCGTGCCCATCAACGACCACAGATGGCGGCGCACAGAGATGCAGTTGCCCGGTGTCTGGCCCAGATTGTGGTCGGCGGCGGTGATGGCGAACCCGGCTATCAGGGCGAGCAGCCCGATGCCCAGCGTGCCGGCCACGGAGAACATCGCCGCGGCCAGCGCCGGCGTCGCCCCGAGCAACCGGTAGAACTGCAGGTGGGGCGTGAAGAAGGCCGCCACCGAGGCCAGCACGATCACCAGCAGCGGAATCAGGAGCGCCGGCTCAAACGGCCGGCCCTCTTCCCGCATCCGCCGGGAGAGCCGCTTCGGGGCGATCACCTGCCCGAGCGACCGAACGGCGGTGCCGCGGGCTGCGATGATCCCCCTGACCTGCACACCCATGTTTTTGTCCCTAGGGTGGAGACGATCCATGGCGTTAGCACACGAAACTACCTGAAATATGCCTAATACTCCACTGAGTGCAATACGCAGTAAATTGCTCACACACGAGCGCCCTCCCGGGCCGTCCTCGGGCCGTGGAAGGGCGCTCAACAGTGACCAACGTCGACAACTGCCAACAGCTCAGCGGCAGTTCAGAGCATTGACCGATTAGGCGGCCGCAGGTCACGGCCGCCCGTGATCAGTTGTGGCTGTGCAGGATGTCGTTCAGGCCGCCCCAGACCGCGTTGTTCGGGCGGGCCTCGACCTTGCCGGAGAGCGAGTTGCGGCGGAAGAGGATGTTGGAGGCGCCGCTCAGGTCCCGCGCCTTGACGATATGGCCGTCGGGCATCGTGACCCGGGTGCCGGCCGTGACGTAGAGGCCCGCCTCGACCACGCACTCGTCCCCGAGCGCGATGCCGACGCCCGCCTCGGCGCCGATCAGGCAGCGCTCGCCGATGGAGATGATCACGTTGCCGCCGCCGGACAGCGTGCCCATGGTGGAGGCGCCGCCGCCGATGTCCGAACCGTCGCCGACCACGACACCGGCCGAGATGCGGCCCTCGACCATCGACGTGCCCAGCGTGCCCGCGTTGAAGTTCACGAAGCCCTCGTGCATGACCGTGGTGCCCTCGGCGAGGTGGGCGCCCAGGCGGACCCGGTCGGCGTCGGCGATGCGGACGCCCTTCGGGGCGACGTAGTCCGTCATGCGCGGGAACTTGTCGATGGAGGTGACCTGGAGGTGCAGGCCCTCGGCACGGGCGTTGAGGCGCACCTTCTCGATGTCGTCGACGGCGACCGGGCCGAGCGAGGTCCAGGCGACGTTGGCGAGGAAGCCGAACATGCCGTCCAGGCTCTGGCCGTGCGGCTTGACCAGGCGGTGGGAGAGCAGGTGCAGACGCAGATAGACGTCGTGCGCATCGATGGGCTTCGCGTCGAGCGAGGAGATGACCGTGCGGACCGCCACCACCTCGACATTGCGGCGGGCGTCGGGGCCGATCGCCTGCGCGGCGCCCTCTCCGATGAGTGCCACGGCCCGCTCGGCCGACAGCGACTCGGTGCCGGACGGGCCGGGCTCCACGGCCAGCTCGGGGGCGGGGAACCAGGTGTCGAGAACGGTGCCGTCGGCGGCGACGGTGGCGAGGCCGGCGGCAACGGCGCCGGTGGTGCGGGGAGCAGTCGTGTCGGTCATAGGGGAAACCTAACGTGAGGGGCCTCGCACGGGCGAACCGGTGAGCGGGGCGTCTCAGGTGCCGGGCGCGGGTTCGGGGGATCAGCCGAACCGGACGTCTCTCAAGCGCCGGGCACGCAGTCAGGGGATCAGGCCGACCAGCGCCTCACGCGTTCGGGCAATCAGCCGGGCCGGCGCCTCGCGCGTACTCCCAGTCGTACGAAGCGCCCCTCAAGGAATCAGCCGAGCCAGCGCCTCGCGCGCATACCCCTCGTCGTACGGCGTCCCCGTCAGCAGCGTCTGGAGGCAGATTCCGTCGAGCAGTGCGAGCAGCGCCCGTGCCGTCACCTGGTCCGTGCGTGCCGCCAGGCGGTCGGCCGTCTCCTCCGTCCACTCCGCCGCGACGGGTCGTAGCGCGGGGCGTCGCAGGGCGGCCAGGTACAGCTCGTACTCCAGCTCCACCCCCGTACGGTCGCCGCCGAGCCAGTCCCCAGCCGCGCGGGCCAGGTCCGTCGCGAGGTCGCCCCGGCCGCCCTCGGGCGTTCGTTCGGCCAGCATCTTCGCGAAGCCCTCGTTGGTCTGTCGCAAAGCGGCGACCAGTAGTTCGTCGAGGGTGGCGAAGTGGTACGTCGTGGAGCCCAGCGGCACGTCCGCCTCGGCGGCGACGGAGCGGTGGCTCAGGCCGGCGATGCCCTTCGCGCCGACGACCCGGATCGCCGCGTCGATGATCCGCTGCCGCCGCTCGGGGTCGTAGCGCCGGGGCATCAGTGCGCACCGCCCAGGTTCAGCACCACCACTCCCCCGACGATGAGCACGATCCCCGCCACCTTGGTGACGCTCAGGCCCTCGCCGAAGAGCATCAGGCCGAGCACGGCGATGGTCGCGGTGCCCACACCGGACCAGATCGCGTACGCCGTACCGATCGACACGGTCTTCAGCGTCTGGGCGAGCAGGAGGAAGGAGACGAGGTAGCCGAGGGCGGTCAGCAGGGAGGGCCACAGCCTGCTGAAACCCTCGCTGTACTTCATCGCCGTCGTGGCGGTCACCTCGGCCGCTATGGCTCCGGCGAGCAACAGGTATCCCATGTGTACGAGCGTACATAACGGCGTTGTACGGGACGTGGCGCGCGGTCACGAACGACGCGCGTAGACGGCATGCGTGGAACACGCTCCGTACATCACCCCGTAACTCTCGGCGCATAGAAATCTCCGCGACCAGTCGCTCATGTACGTCCGTGCTCCAACTCCCCCCAGTCAGGCAACTGTTGAAGGGACGCACATGGACAGAACACGCGGGCTCACCACCCGTGCCGTGGCCGCCGGGCTGCTCGCCTCGGCCACGTTGATCGCCCTGCCGGCCAGCGCGCACGCGGCCACCTACTCCATCTCCGCGATCCAGGGCTCGACCCGGATCTCCCCCCACAACGGCTCGACGGTCACCACGACCGGCATCGTCACCGCCATCCGCTCCACAGGCTCGTCGCGCGGCTTCTGGATCCAGAGCACGACCGGCGACGGCAACGCGGCCACCAGTGACGCGATCTTCGTCTACCGGGGCAGCAGCTCGATCAACACCGCGGTCGGCAACAGCGTGACCGTCACCGGCAGGGTCTCGGAGTACTACCCGGACTCCGCCGGCGGCAGCCAGTCGCTGACCGAGCTGAGCAGCGCGTCCTGGACCACCAACTCGACCGGGAACGCGCTGCCTTCGGCCGTGACGATCAGCGACGCCACGGTCCCGGCCGCCTACACCCGGACCAACAACGGCGGTTCGATCAACTCGTTCGCCCTGGCCCCGACGACGTACGCCCTGGACTACTACGAGTCCCTGGAGGGCATGCGGGTCGCCATCGGCAGCACGCCGGTGATCGGGGCGACGAACGCGTACGACGAGACGTGGGTCAACGTGAAGCCCGCGCAGGTGAATTCGGCCCGCGGCGGTTCGCTGTACTCCTCGTACGACAGCCAGAACTCGGGCCGTCTGGAGCTCACCTCGCTGCTTTCGACGGCCTTCCCGAAGGCCACCGTGGGCGACAGCTTCGCGAGCGCCACGGGCGTCCTGGACTACAGCTCCTACGGCGGCTACAACCTCGCCGCCACCTCGGTGGGCGCGCTCACCTCGGGCGGCGTGGCCAAGGAGACGACGACGGCAGGGACCTCGGGTCAGCTGTCGGTGGCGACGTACAACGTGGAGAACCTCGACCCGACCGACCCCGCCTCGAAGTTCACGGCGCTCGCCCAGGGCATCGTGAACAACCTCAAGTCGCCGGACATCGTGGCCCTCGAGGAGGTCCAGGACAACGACGGGCCGGCGGACAACGGCACGGTCTCCGCGACCACGACCATGTCCAAGCTGATCTCCGCGATCGGCACGGCGGGCGGTCCGACGTACTCGTACACGCAGATCAACCCGACGAACAACGCGGACGGCGGTGAGCCCGGCGGCAACATCCGCCAGGTCTTCCTCTACAACTCCGCCCGGGTCGGCTTCACCGCGCGCGGCAGCGCCACCGCCACCACCGCGAACTCGGTGACCAGCAGCGGCGGGGTCGCGCAGCTGGCGTACAACCCGGGCCGGATCGCGCCCAGCAACTCGGCCTGGTCCGCGAGCCGTAAGCCGCTCGCCGCGGAGTTCACCTTCGGCGGGCAGAAGTACTTCCTGATCGCCAACCACTTCGTCTCCAAGGGCGGCGACCAGCCGCTGCACAGCCAGTACCAGCCGCCGGCCCGCTCCTCGGAGACGCAGCGGAACAGCCAGGGCTCGGTGGTCAACTCCTTCGTGGACTCGATCCTCGCCGCTCAGTCGAGCGCGCATGTGATCGTGCTCGGTGACCTGAACGACTTCCAGTTCTCCACGTCGGTCGCCAACCTCGAGGGCGGCGTGCTGACCGACCTGGTGGACACACTGCCGGCGTCGGAGCGGTACACGTACGTCTACGACGGCAACTCGCAGGTGCTCGACCACACCCTGGTCAGCTCGTCGATCAGCAACATCGACTACGACATCGTGCACATCAACAGCGAGTTCTCCGACCAGACGAGCGACCACGACCCGCAGGTCGCGCGCATCACGCCCTGAAGCACCTGAGAAGACATGAGGCGGGGGGGCCCCCCCCCGGGGGGCCCCCCCCCCCCCCCCCCCCGGCCCCCCCCCCCGGCCGCCCCCCCCCCCCCCCCCCCCCCCCCCCCCCCGCGCAGCGCATTGGGCGGGGGGGGGGGCCCGGGGGGATGAAAGAAACC
>NZ_JBIAQV010000005.1:5376-220089 GCF_042889305.1 Streptomyces sp. NPDC002619
AACAACCGGTTTTTCTCCCACCAGACGCCCCACCCCCCCCCGCTGTTCGCGCCCAACCCCCCCTGACCCACCTTATAACACCTGGGGGGGCGCCCCCCCCCGGGGTGCCGCCGCCTCACGCACATGCGGGAGACCTCAGACGTTGAAGCCCAACGCCCGCAGCTGCTCGCGGCCGTCGTCCGTGATCTTGTCCGGCCCCCACGGTGGCATCCAGACCCAGTTGATCCGCAGCTCGCCCACGAGACCGTCGGTCGCGGACCTGGCCTGGTCCTCGATGACGTCCGTCAGCGGACACGCCGCCGACGTCAGCGTCATGTCGACGGTGGCGATGTTCGCCGTGTCGTCGATGTGGATGCCGTAGATCAGGCCGAGGTTGACGACGTCGATGCCCAGCTCGGGATCGACGACGTCCATCAGGGCCTCGCGGAGCTCCTCCTCCGAGACCGGCTTCATCTCCACGGTGTCGCTCATGCCGTCTTCCTTTCGGCGTCGGCTCCGCCCAGCGCCTGGGCCGTTGCGTCCTTCCACGCCATCCAGCTGAGGAGGGCGCACTTGACCCGTGCCGGGTACTTGGAGACACCGGCGAACGCGACCGCGTCCTCCAGCACCTCCTCCATGGCGTCGTCGGGCTCGATCCGGCCCTTGGACTGCATCAGCTCCAGGAAGGTCTCCTGGATCTTCTGCGCCTCGGCCAGCTCCTTGCCGACGAGCAGCTCGTTGAGCACGGACGCGCTCGCCTGGCTGATGGAGCAGCCCTGGCCCTCGTACGAGACGTCCTCGATCGTCGAGCCGTCGTACTTCACACGAAGGGTGATCTCGTCACCGCACGTCGGGTTCACGTGGTGCACCTCGGCGTCGCCATCCCTCAGACCACGCCCGTGCGGGTTCTTGTAGTGGTCCAGGATGACTTCCTGGTACATCGAATCCAGCTTCACGGTTTCAGCTCACGCCCTTCAGCCGAAGAAGTTCCGTACGTGCTCCAGGCCCTCGACCAGAGCATCGATCTCGGCCGGCGTGGAGTACAGATAGAACGACGCTCGCGTGGTCGCAGGAATTCCGTACCGCAGGCAGACCGGCCGCGCGCAGTGGTGGCCGACCCGGACCGCGATGCCCTGCTCGTCGAGGACCTGGCCCACGTCGTGCGGGTGGATGTCACCGAGTGTGAAGGAGATGGCGGCGCCCCGGTCCTCGGCCGTCGTCGGGCCGATGATCCGCAGGTCGGGGACCTCGGCCAGCCGCTTCACCGCGTACTCGGTGAGCGCGTGCTCATGGGCGAGGATCCTGTCCATGCCGATCGAGTTGAGGTAGTCGATCGCCGCGCCCAGACCGACCGCCTGTGCGATCGGCGGGGTGCCCGCCTCGAACTTGTGCGGCGCCGGGGCGTACGTCGACGAGTGCATCGACACCGTCTCGATCATCTCGCCGCCGCCGAGGAACGGCGGCAGGTCCTCGAGCAGCTCCTGGCGGCCCCAGAGGACACCGATGCCGGTCGGGCCGCACATCTTGTGGCCGGTGAAGGCCACGAAGTCGGCCTGGAGGGCCTGTACGTCCAGCGGCATGTGCGGGGCGGCCTGGGAGGCGTCGATGCAGACGAGCGCGCCGACCTCCTGGGCGCGGCGCACTATCGCCTCGACAGGGTTGACCGTGCCCAGGATGTTGGAGACCAGAACGAAGGAGACGATCTTCGTCTTCTCCGTGATGATCTCGTCGATGTTGGACAGGTCGAGTCGGCCGTCGTCGGTCAGGCCGAACCACTTCAGCTTCGCGCCCGTGCGCTGCGACAGCAGCTGCCACGGCACGATGTTGGAGTGGTGCTCCATCTCCGTGATGACGATCTCGGTCTCGTGGTCCACCCGGTAGGGCTCGTCGGCCCAACCGAGCATGTTCGCCACGAGGTTGAGCGACTCCGAGGCGTTCTTGGTGAATATCACCTCGTCGCGGCTGGGCGCGTTGATGAACGCGGCGACCTTGTCGCGCGCGCCCTCGTACAGCGCCGTGGCCTCCTCGGCGAGCACATGCACACCGCGGTGGACGTTGGCGTTGTAGCGCTCGTAGTACTCCCCGAGGACGTCCAGCACCTGACGCGGCTTCTGCGAGGTCGCCGCGTTGTCCAGGTACACGAGCTTCTTGCCGTCGTGGACCAGTCGGTCCAGGATGGGGAAGTCCTTGCGGATCGCCTCGGTGTCGAGGAGGCCCGGCAGCTGTGTCACGCGGATACGCCACCCTTCGTGTATGCCTCGTAGCCCTCGTCCTCCAGCTTGTCGGCGAGCTCGGCGCCGCCGGACTCGACGATGCGACCGGCCGAGAAGACGTGGACGTAGTCGGGCTTGATGTAGCGCAGGATGCGCGTGTAGTGCGTGATCAGCAGGGTGCCGACCTCGCCGGTCTCGCGGACACGGTTGACGCCCTCGGAGACGATGCGAAGGGCGTCGACGTCGAGACCGGAGTCCGTCTCGTCGAGGATCGCGATCTTCGGCTTGAGCAGCTCCAGCTGGAGGATCTCGTGGCGCTTCTTCTCACCGCCGGAGAAGCCCTCGTTGACGTTGCGCTCGGCGAAGGCGGGGTCCATGTTGAGGCGCTCCATGGCCTCCTTCACCTCCTTCACCCAGGTGCGCAGCTTGGGGGCCTCGCCGCGGACGGCGGTGGCGGAGGTGCGCAGGAAGTTGGAGACCGAGACGCCGGGGACCTCGACCGGGTACTGCATCGCCAGGAACAGGCCCGCGCGGGCGCGCTCGTCGACGGACATCGCGAGGACGTCCTCGCCGTCGAGGGTGACGGTGCCCTGGGTGACCGTGTACTTGGGGTGACCCGCGAGCGAGTAGGCGAGGGTCGACTTGCCCGAGCCGTTGGGGCCCATGATGGCGTGCGTCTCGCCCTGCTTCACGGTGAGGTCGACGCCCTTGAGGATCTCCTTCGTGGCGTTGTCGGCCTCGACGGTGACGTGCAGGTCTCGGATTTCAAGCGTTGCCATGGGTGCCTCAGGACTCCTGGGTGAGGGAGACGAGCACGTCGTCCCCTTCGATCTTTACGGGGTATACGGGGACGGGGCGCGTCGCGGGAAGACCGGACGGCTTGCCGGTGCGCAGGTCGAAGCTGGAGCCGTGCAGCCAGCACTCGATCTGGCAGTCCTCCACCTCGCCCTCGGAGAGCGAGACGTTCGCGTGGGAGCAGATGTCGTAGATGGCGAACACCTCACCCTCGGTCTTCACGACCGAGACCGGCGTGCCGTCGAGTTCCACCCGCTTCGGGGTGTCGTCCTCCAGCTCGCTCAGCCCACAGGCCCGAATGAAACGGGCACGGTCGAAGGTCGTCATGCGACGGAGGCCTCCAGCTCCTGCTCGATCTTGGCGAGCAGACGCTCCTCGATGTCGTCGACACCGATCTGCTGGACGAGCTCGGCGAAGAAGCCGCGGACCACGAGGCGGCGGGCCTCGTGCTCCGGGATGCCGCGGGCCATCAGGTAGAAGAGCTGCTCGTCGTCGAAGCGGCCGGTGGCGGAGGCGTGTCCGGCGCCGACGATCTCGCCGGTCTCGATCTCCAGGTTCGGCACGGAGTCGACGCGGGCGCCGTCCGTGAGGACAAGGTTGCGGTTCATCTCGTACGTGTCCGTGCCCTCGGCCTTGGCCTCGATGAGCACGTCGCCGATCCACACCGCGTGCGCGTCCTCGCCCTGGAGCGCGCCCTTGTAGGCGACGTTCGACTTGCAGTGCGGGGTGTTGTGGTCGACGAGGAGGCGGTGCTCCTGGTGCTGGCCCGCGTCCGTGAAGTACAGGCCGAACAGCTCGGCCTCGCCGCCGGTGCCTGCGTAGGCGACGCGCGGGTGGAGGCGTACGACGTCGCCGCCGAAGGTGACCACGAACGACTTGAAGGTGGCGTCCCGGCCGATCAGCGCGTTGTGCTGGCCCACGTGCACGGCCTTGTCGTCCCAGTCCTGGACGGAGACGACGGTGAGCTTGGCGCCGTCGCCCAGGAGGTATTCGACGTTCGCGGCGAGCACGGCATCACCGGTGTGGTCGATGACGACGACGGCCTCGGCGAAGGCGCCCAGCTCGATGATCTGGTGGCCGTAGGCGACCCCGCCCTCGCCGCGCACGGCGATGCGGATGGGCTCGGTGAGCACCGTCTCCTTGGGGACGGTGACCACGCCGGCCTGCTCGAACGCCGAGTACGCCTGGGCGGCGACGCGGTCCACCGGGGTGCCGGCCCTGCCGAGGCGCGCGTCGTCGCGGCCGACGGTCTCGACGGTGACGCCCTCGGGGGCCTCGACGGCGACCTTCACGCCCGCGCCGTTCGCGACGGCGGTGCCGTCGTGCAGCCCGCGCAGCCGCTCCAGCGGGGTGAACCGCCACTCCTCCTCGCGGCCGTGGGGGACCGGGAAGTCCGCCACGTCGAAGGACGGGGGCGCGCTCATGCGCGTGGCGACGGTCGACTCGGCGGCCACCGCGATCTGGCCCGCGGTGGTGGAGCCCAACGGTGGGGGTCCCCCCGCTCGAGCGGATTCGAGAGTGGGGGAGTTCTGAGCCTCAGCCATGGCTGTCGGTCTGCTCGCTTTCTTACGTAAGTGGCTTGATGGTCACGGCAGTTGGCGTTTAGCCGACCGCGCCTTCCATCTGGAGCTCGATCAGCCGGTTGAGTTCGAGCGCGTACTCCATGGGCAGTTCCTTGGCGATCGGCTCGACGAAGCCGCGCACGATCATCGCCATCGCCTCGAACTCGGAGAGACCGCGGCTCATCAGGTAGAAGAGCTGGTCCTCGGAGACCTTGGAGACCGTCGCCTCGTGGCCCATGGACACGTCGTCCTCACGGACGTCGACGTACGGGTACGTGTCGGAGCGGGAGATGGTGTCGACGAGCAGCGCGTCGCACAGCACGTTGGACTTCGAGCCGTGGGCACCCTCGCCGATCTCGACCAGACCGCGGTAGGACGTACGGCCGCCACCGCGCGCCACGGACTTCGAGACGATGTTGGACGAGGTGTTCGGCGCCATGTGGACCATCTTGGAGCCGGCGTCCTGGTGCTGGCCCTCGCCCGCGAAGGCGATGGAGAGGGTCTCGCCCTTGGCGTGCTCGCCCATCAGGTAGACGGCCGGGTACTTCATCGTCACCTTGGAGCCGATGTTGCCGTCGATCCACTCCATGGTCGCGCCCTCGTAGGCCACGGCGCGCTTGGTGACCAGGTTGTAGACGTTGTTCGACCAGTTCTGGATGGTCGTGTAGCGGCAGCGGGCGTTCTTCTTGACGATGATCTCGACGACGGCGCTGTGCAGCGAGTCCGACTTGTAGATCGGGGCCGTACAACCCTCGACGTAGTGCACATAGGCACCCTCATCGACGATGATCAGGGTCCGCTCGAACTGGCCCATGTTCTCCGTGTTGATGCGGAAGTAGGCCTGGAGCGGGATCTCGACGTGCACGCCCTTCGGCACGTAGATGAAGGAGCCGCCCGACCACACGGCGGTGTTCAGCGACGCGAACTTGTTGTCACCGGCGGGGATGACCGTGCCGAAGTACTCCTTGAAGAGCTCCGGGTGCTCCTTCAGCGCGGTGTCGGTGTCGAGGAAGATGACGCCCTGCTCCTCCAGGTCCTCGCGGATCTGGTGGTAGACGACCTCCGACTCGTACTGCGCGGCGACACCGGCGACGAGGCGCTGCTTCTCCGCCTCGGGGATGCCGAGCTTGTCGTACGTGTTCCTGATGTCCTCGGGCAGGTCCTCCCAGGACTCCGCCTGCTTCTCCGTGGAGCGCACGAAGTACTTGATGTTGTCGAAGTCGATGCCCGACAGGTCCGAGCCCCAGTTCGGCATGGGCTTCTTCTCGAAGAGCTTCAGACCCTTGAGGCGCAGCTTCGTCATCCACTCCGGCTCCGACTTCTTGCCGGAGATGTCGCGGACGACGTCCTCGTTCAGGCCGCGCTTCGCTGCGGCACCGGCCTCGTCGGAGTCGGCCCAGCCGTATTCGTACGTGCCCAGGCCCTCGAGCTCAGGGTGGGCAGTCTCCGTGGGGAGAGTCATGCGGGGTTCCTCCCGGCCGTGCTTGCAGATGCGTCAGTGGATGTCTTGGGGATGAACGTCGTACAGACGCCGTCGCCGTGGGCGATGGTCGCGAGTCGCTGGACGTGCGTTCCGAGCAGGTCGGCGAAGATCTCCGTCTCCGCCTCGCACAGCTGCGGGAACTGCTCCGCGACGTGCGCGACCGGGCAGTGGTGCTGGCAGAGCTGCTCGCCGACCGGTGCGCTGCGCGCCGTGGCAGCGTATCCGTCGACACTCAGGGCCTTGGCCAGGGCTTCGGCGCGCTTGTCGGGGGTGACACTCTCGACGGCCTTACGGTACGCGCTCGCCTGCGCGGTGATCCGGGCGCGGGCGAAGGCGGCGACCGCCTCCTGGCCGCCCTCCCGCTCGGCGATCCAGCGGAGCGCGTCCGCGGCCAGCTTGTCGTACGACTGGTCGAAGGCGTCGCGGCCGCAGTCGGTGAGCGCGAAGACCTTGGCCGGGCGGCCGCGCGTCCGCGCCCCGTACACCCGCTGCTCGCGTGCCTCCACGACGTCGTCGGCGACGAGCGCGTCCAGATGCCGCCGTACGGCCGCCTGGGTGAGACCCAGCCGCCCGGACAGCTCGGCGACGGTCGACGGCCCGTGGTCCAGGATGGACCGCGCGACCCGGTTGCGCGTGGAGTGATCCGTGCGCAGCCCTGCCGCGAGCTCCTCCTGAGGGGCCCCGGTGGGGGTCTCCCGAGCCTCGTCGACGTTTTTCACAACGCCATTGTTGCGTAATTCCTCAGAGACTGACAAGCCGCGTTCATGACGACCTCTAGTGCGCTGCATCACTTAGGCATACCTAATCCGATCTGCGGAAACGATCTTCTGATCGATCATCCGCAGGCCAAATGGGTGGCGCCGCGCTCCCCCGTCGGGAACACTCCCGACCATGCCCGCACCCCTTCCGACCGGCCCACTTGTCACCCGCGACACCCTCGCGGGCGCGCTGCGCCTGCTGGGCGTCGAGCCCGGCGAGATCCTCCTCGTGCACTCCTCGCTCAGCTCGCTCGGCTGGGTCAACGGAGGCGCCGTCGCGGTCGTCCAGGGCCTGCTGGACGCCCTCGGCCCGGACGGCACACTCGTGGTCCCCACGCAGACCGGAGGCCTCTCCGACCCGGCGCTGTGGAGCAGGCCTCCGGTGCCCGAGGCGTGGTGGGACACGATCCGGGCCACGATGCCCGAGTACGACCCGCTGACCACGCCCACGCGCGGGGTCGGCGTGATCCCGGAGACCGTACGGACCTGGCCGGGCGCCCGGCGCAGCGCACACCCCCAGACCTCGTTCGCGGCACTCGGCCCGCGCGCGGCGGAGGTCGTCGAGGGCCACGCCCCCGACTGCCGGCTCGGCGAGCACAGCCCGCTCGCCCGGCTGGAGCGGCTCGACGCCCGGGTCCTCCTCCTCGGCGCGGGCTACGACGCGTGCACCAGCTTCCATCTCGCCGAGTACCGGATACCGGCCCCACGCGTCCCGGTCGGCCGCCCGGCACCCGGCGGCGGCTGGGAGACCGTGAGCGAAGTGGCCATCACCTCGGAGCGGTTCGACGAGCTCGGCCACGACTTCGAGCGGGACCGGACCGTCGTACGCGGAAAGGTCGGCGCGGCCGACGCACGGCTGTTCCCGGTGGCGGACGCGGTGGCCTACGCGCAGAAGTGGCTGCCGCTGCACCGACCCGGCGACGAGGAGTTCCTGCACCCGCCGGTCTGAGACCCCGTGAGCGTCCCTAGACTCTTGCCCCATGCGAAGTGAGCCCGTGGTCCAGGTCCAGGCCCTGGTGAAGCGGTACGGCACGAAGACCGCGGTGAACGGGCTGGACCTGGTGGCCCAGGCGGGTGTGACCGCCGTACTCGGCCCCAACGGGGCGGGCAAGACGACCACGGTCGAGACCTGCGAGGGGTACCGGAAGCCGGATGCCGGCACGGTGCGCGTCCTGGGCCTCGACCCGGTGGGACAGGCGGCCGAGCTGCGTCCCCGCGTCGGTGTGATGCTGCAGTCCGGCGGCGTCTACTCGGGCGCGCGGGCCGACGAGATGCTGCGTCACGTGGCGAAGCTGCACGCGCACCCGCTCGACGTGGACGCGCTCATGGAGCGGCTCGGCCTCGGCAGCTGCGGCCGTACGGCGTACCGCCGGCTGTCCGGCGGCCAGCAGCAGCGGCTGGCGCTGGCCATGGCCGTGGTCGGGCGCCCCGAGCTGGTGTTCCTGGACGAGCCGACAGCGGGGCTCGACCCGCAGGCCCGCCGGGCCACCTGGGACCTGGTCCGGGACCTGCGCGGCGACGGCGTCTCCGTGATCCTCACCACCCACTACATGGACGAGGCCGAGCAGCTCGCCGACGACGTCGCGATCATCGACGCCGGCAAGGTGATCGCCCAGGGTTCCCCTGAGGAGCTGTGCCGGGGCGGCGCCGAGAACACGCTGCGCTTCACCGGCCGCCCGGGGCTCGACGTCAGCTCCCTGCTCAAGGCGCTCCCGGCCGACTGCACGGCCGCCGAGCTGACCCCGGGCTCCTACCGGGTGGCCGGCAAGGTGGACCCGCAGCTGCTCGCGACGGTCACCTCCTGGTGCGCGCAGCACGGCGTGATGCCGGACCGGATCTCCGTCGAACGGCACACCCTCGAAGACGTCTTCCTCGAGCTGACCGGCAAGGAGCTGCGTTCGTGACCGCGACCACCAGCACGACCACCACGACGGGCGTCTACGCTCCGAAGCCGGGTGCAGCCCCTCTTTTCCGCATGATCACCGCGCAGGCCGCGCTCGAGACGAAGATGCTGCTGCGCAACGGCGAGCAACTGCTGCTGACCGTCGTGATCCCCACGCTGCTGCTGGTGCTCTTCAGCACCGTGGACATCGTGGACACCGGAGCGGGCAAGGCGGTCGACTTCCTCGCCCCCGGCATCCTCGCGCTCGCCGTGATGTCGACGGCGTTCACCGGGCAGGCCATCGGGACGGGCTTCGAGCGGCGCTACGGCGTCCTGAAGCGGCTGGCGTCCTCCCCGCTGCCGCGCTGGGGGCTGATGACTGCCAAGACTGCGTCCGTGCTGGTCACCGAGGTCCTCCAGGTGATCCTGCTGACGGCGATCGCCTTCGCGCTCGGCTGGTCGCCGCACGGCAACCCCGTCGCCGTCCTGCTCCTCCTGGTGCTGGGCACGGCCGCCTTCTCGGGGCTCGGCCTGCTGATAGCGGGCACGCTGAAGGCCGAGGCGACGCTGGCCGCCGCCAACCTGGTCTTCCTGCTGCTGCTCGTCGGCGGCGGCGTGATCGTCCCGCTCGACAAGTTCCCCTCCGGCGCGCAGGAGGTGCTCGGGCTGCTGCCCGTCTCGGCGCTGTCGGACGGCCTGCGTGATGTGCTCCAGCACGGCGCCGGGATGCCCTGGGGCGACCTGGGGATTCTCGGTGTGTGGGCGGTCGTGGGGCTGGCCGCTGCCGGGACGTTCTTCCGCTGGGAGTGAGCGGGACGGGTGACCCTCGTGAAAGCGTGCACAAGCGGCGCCCTACGATGGTGCACGTGCCAAAGCTGACCCGCGCCGACGCCGTTGCGGCCCTGCGCAACCCGCTCGCCTTCATCGCCGCACGCTGGACCCCGCATCCCCGGACGGTCCAGCGGGCGGCACTCGCCGCACTCGTCATGTCGGTGGTCATCGTGGTCACCGGCGGTGCCGTCCGGCTGACCGGCTCGGGCCTCGGCTGCCCGACCTGGCCGACGTGCACCGACGACTCGCTCACGACCACCAGGGCGATGGGCGTCCACGGGGTCATCGAATTCGGCAACCGCATGCTGACGTACGTGCTGTGCGCGGCGGTCGGCTGGGCGATCGTCGCCGCGCGCTCGCAGAAGCCGTGGCGGCGCCATCTCACCCGGCTGGGCTGGGCGCAGTTCTGGGTAGTCATGGGCAACGCGGTGCTCGGCGGCATCGTGGTCCTGGTCGGCCTGAACCCGTACACGGTGGCAGCCCACTTCCTGCTCTCCTGCGCGCTCATCGCCGTCGCCGCGGTGATGTGGCAGCGCACCCGCGAGGGCGACGGGGCGCCCCGGCCGCTGGTCGGCAAGGCGGTGCAGCAACTGGTGTGGTTCCTGGTGGCCGCGGCCGTCCTGCTCATCGCGGTCGGCACGGTGGTGACCGGGGCCGGCCCGCACGCCGGTGACTCCAGCGAGGTCGAGCGGATCCCGATCGACTGGGCGACCGTCACCAAGCTGCACGCCGTGCTCGCCTGGATCGTGATCACGCTGACCTTCGCCCTGTGGTTCGTCCTCAAGGCGGTCAACGCGCCCAAGGGCCCGCTGGACCGGACCCGGGAACTCTTCCTGGTGCTCCTCGCGCAGGGTGTCATCGGCTACGTCCAGTACTTCACGCATCTTCCCGAGGCCCTGGTCGCCGCGCACATGCTCGGCTCGGCCGTGATCTGGATCTGGGTGCTGCGCGTACTGCTGTCGCTGCGCGAGCGTCCCCTGGTCACGGCCGACCTGCCCGGCTCGTCGGCCGAGGCGGTCGTGGGCACGCGCGCGTAGACGCTCAGTTCACGCTCAGGTTCAGTTCACGCTCAGGCCGTCAGCCCAGCCGGTACACCCGCCGCGCGTTGCCCGCCGCGATCAGCCGGGCCACCCGCTGTGCGTCCGTCAGCGACCACGACCCCTCGGCGACCCAGGTGCCCAGCACCCGTCCGAGGGCCTCGCGGAACAGCCGTGCGCCGACGACGTGGAGCTCCGGCAGTCCGTGGGCCCCGCTGGAGAAGAGGATCTTACCGAAGGGGGCCAGCTCCAGGATCTCGGCGAGAACGGTGGCCGCGCGGGCGCCGGTGCGCACGAGCGCGGCGCCCGAGTCGGCGTACACGTGCGGGAAGACGCCGGCGAGATGGGCGGCATGGCGGTGGTACGGGTAGCCGTGCAGCAGGACCAGGTCCGTGCCCATACCGGCGGTGGCCCGGACGAAGTCCGTGAGCAGCACCGGGTCCGTACGGTCGATGCGCGAGCCCGGTTCGCCGAGCCCGGCGTGCAGTTGGAGGGGCAGGCCCGAGGCGACCGCGATCCACAGCAGGTGCCTTAACAGCACCGGGTCGCTCAGCTCGCCGCCGACGCGCCGGCCGGCCAGCCAGCGGCCCGCCGCGCCCCTCACCTCCCCTGGCCCGGGCGGCTCGGGGGCCAGCGCCAGTCCGTGCCGTACGCCCGCCACGGAGGTGAAGGCGACGGCGTTCGAGGCGGCCCCGTGGACCGACTCGGCGAGGTTGGCGAGGAAGGACTCGACGGTGCCGGAGGTGTCGGCGACCTGCTCGGCGAGGAGCTCCAGGCGCACGATCTCGCGGGCCTCGGCCTCGCCGGCCGTGGCCAACTCGGCGGGGCCGGTGAGGTCGCCGGGCAGCCCCGTGTCGACCAGGTAGGTCGTGATGCCACTGCCGCGCAGCAGCCTGCGGCCCGCCTCCAGTACGCCGAGTTCACGACGCCGGGCGAGATAGCGCGCGGGCGGGCAGTGCGGTTCCAGTCCGAGCAGCGGGGGACACCAGCGACGTACGGCGAAGCCCGTCTGGGTGTCGAAGAGCGTGGTGCCGGGGGCGGGCGGTCCCTCGGTCCGGGCGAGCTGGGCCTCGAAGGTGCCAAGGCCCAGCTCCGTTCTCAGTACGCCGTGGCAGTACTGGTCCACGAGGGACGGCGTTTCGATCATCCGGACTCCCCGTGTTTGGCGTCGGCGCTGCACTGCCTTCGCCGGGACTAACGGGTGAGCGGGGTGTCAGGTGGCGGTTCGTAGCGGTACGGGAGGTTGTTCGGCGGCTGACTGTCGTCTGTGGTTGCTCGCGGGTTGCTCGCGCCCACTCGGCGGAGCCGCATATCGATGCAGCCCCGCGCCCCTTCGGGGCGCGCTGCTCACCCCCCGAGCTGGATGCCGGCCATCCTCTTCCACTCGTACGGCCCCGTCGTCACCTTCGCCGCGAACTCGCCGTCGAAGGACTCGTGGACCGTGATGCCGGACTTCTCCACCGCCTTCTCGGCGATGGCGTACGTGGGGGCCACCAGGTCGCCCCAGCCGCCGTCCTCGCCCACGAGCACGATGCGGGCGCCGCGTTCGCCGATGTAGGCCACCTGGCCCTCGGCGCCGCCGTGGGCCTTGGCGAAGGCGTCGATCTGCTTGGTCAGCCGCGCCACCTTGCGCTCGGCCTTCGGGTCAACCTGCTGCGTGTCTGCCATGGTCAGGATGCTACTCACGAGTAGATCCACTGGCGAGAGCAGGGCCCTGTGACCTACGTCAGCGCAGGAAAGGGTCGATCGCGACCGCGACGAAGAGGATCGAGACGTAGGTGATCGACCAGTGGAACAGGCGCATCTCCTTGAGCTTGACGCCCGTCACCTCCGCCTTCGCGCGGCTGTGCAGACCGTGCGCCTCCCACAGCCAGAAGCCGCCGGCAAGCAGCGCGACCAGGGTGTAGAACCAGCCCGTATAGCCCAGCGGGGTCAGCAGCAGGGAGACGGCGACCATCACCCAGCTGTAGATCACGATCTGCCGGGCGACCACCTTGTTGGACGCGATGACCGGGAGCATCGGCACGCCCACGCGCGCGTAGTCCTCCTTGACCTTCATGGACAGCGGCCAGTAGTGCGGCGGCGTCCAGAAGAACATGACGAGGAAGAGGACGATCGGTGCCCAGGACATGGAATTGGTGACCGCGGACCAGCCGATGAGCACCGGCAGACAGCCCGCGATGCCGCCCCAGACGATGTTCTGGGAGGTACGCCGCTTGAGGATCATCGTGTAGACGACGACGTAGAAAAGGAGCGCCCCGAGCGACAGCCAGGCGGACAGCCAGTTGACGGTGAAACCGAACAGCAGCGTCGAGACGACCGCCAGCGTGATGCCGAAGGCGAGGCACTCCCGGGGGCTGACCATGCCGGTGACGAGGGGGCGCTGCGAGGTGCGGTCCATCAGCGCGTCGATGTCGCGGTCGATGTACATGTTCAGCGCGTTGGCGCCGCCCGCGGAGAGATAGCCGCCGACACAGGTGAGGAGCACCAGCTTCAGGTCGGGCACGCCCTGCTGCGCCAGGAACATCACCGGAACGGTGGTGATCAGCAGCAGCTCGATGATCCGCGGCTTGGTCAGCGCCACGAACGCCTTGACCCTGGCCCCGAACGGCCTGCGGCTCGGGCTCTGGCTCGCACCGAGTACACCCGCTGGACGGGATTCGACGGCCGTCACGCACACCCCTGACAGAGACATCCCAGCAAGCCCCCACATGTGAAGTGCGGGTATAAGGCTCGCGCGTACCACGCCACTGTAGACGTTGCCCATACCTCGGTATTCGCGGGGGTGGGGTCGTGTTGGGAGGGCCGACCCGACGTACGCACAAGGGCTCGATTGAGCAGTCGGATGAGCACGTCCGTATTCAGTTGCCGAACGTCGTACAACCCGGTCGGGAGGCGGAACTCCGAGAGTCCCGGCAGTCTGGAATGAGCGGCGAAAACGCACGTACTTACAGGGGTAGGCTCGACAACGGCCGGTGGGCGTCCAGTGCACCGGCATTCGACATGTGGAGAGGAGCCCTGACCCAGGGTGAGCACCAAGCCGACGACCACAGACCTCGAGTGGACCGAGTTGGACCAGCGGGCCGTGGACACCGCCCGCGTCCTGGCCGCCGATGCCGTACAGAAGGTCGGCAACGGCCATCCCGGTACGGCGATGAGCCTGGCGCCGGCCGCCTACACCCTCTTCCAGAAGGTGATGCGGCACGACCCTGCCGATCCCGACTGGGTCGCGCGTGACCGCTTCGTGCTGTCCGCGGGCCACTCGTCCCTGACTCTCTACATCCAGCTCTACTTCGCTGGTTTCGGCCTGGAGTTGGGCGACCTGGAAGCCCTGCGCACCTGGGGCTCGAAGACCCCGGGGCACCCGGAGTACGGGCACACCTCGGGTGTCGAGACGACGACCGGTCCGCTCGGCCAGGGTGTCGCCAACGCGGTGGGCATGGCCATGGCCTCCCGCTACGAGCGCGGGCTGTTCGACCCGGACGCGGCGCAGGGCGAGTCCCCCTTCGACCACTTCATCTACTGCATCGCCGGTGACGGCTGCCTCGAGGAGGGCATCTCCGCGGAGACGTCCTCGCTGGCCGGCCACCAGGAGCTCGGCAACCTGATCCTGCTGTGGGACGACAACCACATCTCGATCGAGGGCGACACCGAGACGGCCATCTCCGAGGACACCGTCAAGCGCTACGAGGCGTACGGCTGGCATGTGCAGCGCGTCTCCCCGAAGCCGGACGGCGACCTGGACCCGCACGCCCTCTACAACGCGATCGAGGCCGCGAAGAAGGTGACGGACAAGCCGTCCTTCATCGCGATGCGCTCGATCATCGGCTGGCCCGCGCCGAACCTGCAGAACAGCCATGCCGCGCACGGCTCCGCGCTGGGCGCGGACGAGGTCGCGGCCACCAAGCGCGTCCTCGGCTTCGACCCGGAGAAGTCCTTCGAGGTGGCCGACGAGGTCATCACCCACACCCGCCAAGTGCTGGAGCGCGGCAGCCAGGCCAAGGCCGAGTGGGAGAAGCAGTTCGAGGAGTGGCGCGCGGGCAACGCCGAGCGCGCGATCGAGTTCGACCGCATCAGCCAGGGCGAGCTGCCGGCCGGCTGGGCCGAGGGGCTTCCGGTCTTCGAGGCCGGCAAGAGCCTCGCGACGCGTGCCGCCTCCGGGAAGACGCTCCAGGCCCTGGGCGCGATCATCCCCGAGCTGTGGGGCGGTTCGGCCGACCTGGCCGGTTCCAACAACACCACGTTCGACGCGAACAGCTCGTTCCTTCCGGCCGACAACCCGCTGCCGGAGGCGAACCCGTACGGCCGCACGATCCACTTCGGTATCCGCGAGTTCTCCATGGCCGCGGAGATGAACGGCATCACCCTGCACGGCGGCACCCGGGTCTACGGCGGCACGTTCCTGGTGTTCTCCGACTACATGCGCAACGCCGTACGGCTGTCGGCCCTGATGCACCTTCCGGTGACGTACGTGTGGACGCACGACTCCATCGGCCTCGGTGAGGACGGCCCGACGCACCAGCCGGTCGAGCACCTGGCGTCGCTGCGCGCGATCCCCGGTCTGAACGTGGTCCGTCCGGCCGACGCCAACGAGACCGTCATCGCCTGGCGCGAGATCCTGGGGCGCTACACCAAGGAGTTCGGCAAGGGCGCCCCGCACGGCCTCGCGCTGACCCGTCAGGGCGTGCCGACGTACGAGCCCAACTCGGATGCCGCGCGCGGCGGTTACGTGATGTTCGAGGCCGAAGGGGCCGACGGGCAGAGCACGGAGCCGCAGGTCATTCTCATCGCGACCGGTTCCGAGGTGCACGTCGCCGTGGAGGCGCGCGAGCAGCTGCAGGCCGAGGGTGTGCCGACGCGGGTCGTGTCCATGCCGTCCGTGGAGTGGTTCGAGGAGCAGGACCAGGGGTACCGGGACAGCGTCCTGCCGCCGCAGGTGAAGGCGCGGGTCGCTGTGGAGGCCGGTATCGGTCTCACCTGGTACCGGTACGTGGGAGACGCCGGTCGCATCGTTTCCCTGGAGCACTTCGGCGCTTCCGCCGACGGCAAGGTGCTCTTCCGGGAGTTCGGCTTCACCGCCGAGAACGTGGCCGCCAAGGCGCGGGAATCCATCGCCGCCGCCCAGCGCTGACGCTCATATACGACACGTAGGAGATGCAATTTCCATGACAGACGCACTGAAGCGCCTCTCCGAGGAAGGCGTCGCGATCTGGCTGGACGACCTGTCGCGCAAGCGGATCACGTCCGGCAACCTGGCCGAGCTGATCGACCAGCAGCACGTCGTGGGCGTCACCACCAACCCGACGATCTTCCAGAAGGCGATCAGCAGCGGCGACGGCTACGAGCAGCAGCTCGCCGACCTCGCCGCCCGCAAGGTCACCGTGGACGAGGCCGTCCGCATGATCACCACGGCTGACGTCCGCGACGCCGCCGACATCCTCCGCCCCGTGTTCGACGCGACCGACGGCCAGGACGGTCGGGTATCGATCGAGGTCGACCCGCGTCTGGCGCACAACACGAAAGCGACGATCGCGGAGGCCAAGCAGCTGGCCTGGCTGGTCGACCGCCCGAACACGCTCATCAAGATCCCGGCCACCAAGGCGGGTCTGCCGGCGATCACCGAGGTCATCGGCCGCGGCATCAGCGTCAACGTGACGCTGATCTTCTCGCTGGAGCGCTACCGCGAGGTCATGGACGCCTACCTGGCCGGTCTGGAGAAGGCCAAGGAGCGCGGCCTGGACCTGTCGCTGATCCGTTCGGTGGCGTCGTTCTTCGTGTCCCGTGTGGACACCGAGATCGACAAGCGGCTCGACGCGCTGGGCACCGCCGAGGCCAAGGCGGCCCGCGGCAAGGCCGCCGTCGCCAACGCCCGGCTCGCCTACCAGGCGTACGAGGAGGTCTTCTCCTCCGACCGCTGGAGCGCGCTGGAGAAGGCGGGCGCCCGCAAGCAGCGTCCGCTGTGGGCCTCGACGGGTGTGAAGGACCCGGCGTACAAGCCCACCCTGTATGTCGACGACCTGGTGGCGCCGAACACGGTGAACACCATGCCGGAGGCCACCCTTCAGGCCACCGAGGAGCACGGCGAGATCACCGGCAACTCCATCGCCGGCACGTACGAGCAGGCCCGCGCCGACCTCGACGCGGTCGAGAAGCTCGGGATCTCGTACGACGACGTGGTCCAGGTCCTGGAGGACGAGGGCGTCGAGAAGTTCGCGGCGTCCTGGAACGACCTGCTGAAGTCGACCGAGGCGGTCCTCGAGCGCCTCACGCCCTCGGAGGGCTGACATCTTGTCAAGCAGCAACCCGCTGCGTGACCCCGCAGACCGACGGCTCCCGCGTATCGCGGGGCCGTCGGGTCTGGTGATTTTCGGCGTCACGGGCGATTTGTCACGTAAAAAGCTGATGCCCGCCGTGTACGACCTCGCCAACCGTGGTCTGCTTCCGCCGGGTTTCTCGCTGGTGGGCTTCGCCCGCCGCGAGTGGCAGAACGAGGACTTCGCGCAGGAGGTCCACGACGCCGTCAAGGAACACGCTCGTACGCCGTTCCGTGAGGAGGTCTGGCAGCAGCTCATCCAGGGGATGCGCTTCGTCCAGGGCACCTTCGACGACGACGACGCGTTCGAACGGCTGCGCTCGACCATCGAGGAGCTGGACAAGGCCCAGGGGACGGGCGGCAACTTCGCCTTCTACCTGTCGGTGCCGCC
The DNA here is from genome assembly GCF_042889305.1 of Streptomyces sp. NPDC002619. Taxonomy (NCBI): domain Bacteria; kingdom Bacillati; phylum Actinomycetota; class Actinomycetes; order Kitasatosporales; family Streptomycetaceae; genus Streptomyces; species Streptomyces sp. NPDC002619. The sequence continues at coordinate 22,621 of NZ_JBIAQV010000005.1, forward strand.
GCGCTCCTTCCCTGTGGTCATCCAGCAGCTGAAGAAGCACGGCCTGGCCGACCAGGAGGGCGGCTCCTGGCGGCGCGCCGTCATCGAGAAGCCGTTCGGCCACGACCTGAAGTCGGCCGAGGAGCTCAACAAGGTCGTGCACGAGGTGTTCGAGCCGGACCAGGTGTTCCGGATCGACCACTACCTCGGCAAGGAGACCGTCCAGAACATCCTGGCGCTGCGCTTCGCCAACACGATGTTCGAGCCGATCTGGAACCGGTCCTTCGTGGACCACGTGCAGATCACCATGGCCGAGGACATCGGCATCGGCGGCCGCGCCGGCTACTACGACGGCATCGGCGCCGCCCGTGACGTCATCCAGAACCACCTGCTCCAGCTCATGGCCCTGACCGCCATGGAGGAGCCCGCCTCCTTCGACGCGGACGCGCTGGCCGCCGAGAAGACCAAGGTGCTCGGTGCGGTACGGGTGCCGAAGGACCTGGGCCACAACTCGGTCCGCGGGCAGTACGCGGCGGGCTGGCAGGGCGGCGAGAAGGTCATCGGCTATCTGCAGGAAGACGGCATCGACCCCAAGTCGAAGACCGACACCTACGCCGCGATCAAGGTCGAGATCGACAACCGCCGCTGGGCGGGCGTCCCCTTCTACCTGCGCACCGGCAAGCGCCTCGGCCGCCGCGTCACCGAGATCGCGGTGGTCTTCCAGCGCGCCCCGCACTCCCCCTTCGACCACACGGCGACGGAGGAGCTGGGCCAGAACGCGGTCGTCATCCGCGTCCAGCCCGACGAGGGCATCACGGTCCGCTTCGGCTCCAAGGTGCCGGGCACGTCGATGGAGATCCGGGATGTGTCCATGGACTTCGCGTACGGCGAGTCGTTCACGGAGTCGAGCCCGGAGGCGTACGAGCGGCTGATCCTGGACGTGCTGCTAGGCGACGCCAACCTCTTCCCGCGCACGGAGGAGGTCGAGCTGTCCTGGAAGATCCTCGACCCGATCGAGCAGTACTGGGACAAGCACGGCAAGCCCGCGCAGTACCCGTCGGGCACGTGGGGCCCCGCGGAGGCCGACGAGATGCTCGCACGAGACGGACGGAGCTGGCGTCGGCCATGAAGATCGACCTCACGGACACGACGGCCGGCAAGGTCAACAAGGCGCTGGTGCAGGGGCGCCGTGCGATCGGCACGCCCGCCGTGGGCATGGTGCTGACCCTGGTCATCGTCACGGACGAGGAGAACGCGTACGACGCCCTGAAGGCCGCGGGCGACGCGTCGCGGGAGCACCCCTCGCGCACGCTCGTGGTCATCAAGCGCGTCTCCCGCACCCCCCGCGACCGCACGTCCTCGCGCCTGGACGCCGAGGTGCGGGTGGGCGCGGAGGCGGGCACCGGCGAGACGGTGGTGCTGCGTCTTTACGGCGAGGTCGTCGACCACGCCGACTCGGTCGTCCTGCCGCTGCTGCTGCCGGATGCGCCCGTCGTCGTGTGGTGGCCGGTGAACGCGCCGCTCGACCCGGCCAAGGACCCGCTGGGTGCCCTCGCCCAGCGCCGGGTCACCGACACCTACGCCGCCGAGCAGCCGGTGCGGGAGCTGTCCGCCCGCGCCGACGCCTACACGCCCGGCGACACGGACCTCTCCTGGACGCGCATCACGCCCTGGCGCTCGATGCTGGCGGCGGCCCTCGACCAGGTCACCTGCGACGTCAAGGCCGTCGAGGTGGAGGGCGAGGAGTTCAACCCGAGCTGCGAGCTGCTGGCGATGTGGCTCGCGGACCGGCTGGACGTGCCCGTCAAGCGCGCGCTGTCGTCCGGACCCGGCCTGACCGCGGTGCGTCTGGACACCGACTGCGGCGCGATCGCGCTGGACCGCGCGGACGGCTCACTGGCCACCCTGTCCATCCAGGGCCAGCCGGACCGCGCGGTGGCGCTCAAGCGCCGTGAGACGGCCGAGCTGATCGCGGAGGAGCTGCGGCGGCTCGACCCGGACGACACGTACGCGTCGGCGCTGCGCTACGGCGTGGACCGGCTGCACGCCTCGTCCACGGCGGCGCAACAGGTCGAGGCCCAGGTGGCGGAACCCGCGAAGAAGGCCGCCGCCAAGCGGGCCCCCGCGAAGAAGGCGGCGGCGAAGTGAGCACCCCGCAGCTGGTCGTGCACCACGACAAGGAGCTGATGGCGCAGGCCGCGGCGGCTCGGCTGATCACCAAGGTCGTGGACGCGCAGTCCTCGCGCGGCTTCGCGTCGGTGGTCCTCACCGGCGGCCGCAACGGCAACGGCCTGCTGGCCGCGCTGGCGGCGGCCCCGGCCCGGGACGCCATCGACTGGGGCCGGCTCGACCTCTGGTGGGGCGACGAGCGGTTCCTCCCCGAGGGCGACCCGGAGCGCAACGTCACCCAGGCCCGCGAGGCCCTGCTGGACGCCGTACCGCTGGATCCGAAGCGCGTGCATGCCATGCCCGCGTCGGACGGTCCCTACGGCGCCGATGCGGACGCGGCCGCGGCCGCCTACGCGGAGGAGCTGGCCCTGGCCGCCGGGCCCGAGAACCACGGTTCCGTGCCGACCTTCGACGTCCTGATGCTGGGCGTCGGCCCGGACACGCACGTGGCCTCGCTCTTCCCCGAGCTGCCCGGCGTCCGGGAGACGGAGCGCACGGTGGTCGGTGTGCACGGCGCACCCAAGCCGCCGCCGACCCGGGTCTCCCTCACCCTGCCGGCGATCCGGGCGGCCCGTGAGGTGTGGCTCCTGGCGGCCGGCGAGGACAAGGCCCAGGCCGCGGCCATCGCCCTCTCGGGCGCGGGCGAGATCCAGGCGCCGGCGGCGGGCGCGTACGGCCGGCAACGCACCCTGTGGCTCCTGGACGCGGCGGCGGCCTCGCAGCTGCCGCGGTCGCTGTATCCACCGGCTTCGCCGTGACGGCGTGACGCTGTGACGCGGAGGGCGGCGGCGTGTGCACCCCGCCGCCCTCCGTCGTTCAGAACGGCTGCTTCTGCCACCGCTCAGGGTCGGCCGCGATCTCGCCCACGAGCAAGCGGAACATTTCCGGGTCGAACAGCGCGGCCTGCATTCTGTACCCCAGTTGCACGCCGTTGATCTCGGCGGTGGGCGTGCCCGGGACCTCGGCGCGTTCGTAGGCGTCCTCGGACGCGCTGACGAAGTCGCGGTACTTCATCGTCCTGACGGCGGAGTCGAAGGCGGGTGAGCGCAACCCGTCGACCTCACGGGCGAGTTCGAGGAGGCGGGCGGTGGTGAATCCGTCGACGGACTCCTCCGGCTGGTTCGCGTAGAGCACGTGGTGGTACTCGGCGAACTTTCCGGCGTCCAGCGCGGCCCGCAGTGCGTTGACCGCTTTCTTCGAGCCGCTGCCGCCGAGCCGGTCGTCCAGGAAAGAGGCGAAGGTGTACTCCGTCCTGGTCTGCCCCTGCATCATCGTCCCCTGCACGGACAGTCCGCCACCGGTGGACTCGAATTGCTCACAGACAGGGCACCGCGGATCCTCGTACAGATGCACGACCACCGGCGCGGACTGATCGCCCACGACGATGGTCGTGCCGTCGTTGCCCAGCTTCTCGGGCAGTTCCTCAAGGCTGTCGTAGGTAGCCGCAGCCTTCGTGTCCTTCTTGGTATCCCCCTTTGCCGCAGCCGTCCGGCTGCCGCACCCCGTGAGTGCCACAGCCGACACGGCCACCGTCGCCGCCACGACAGCGACGAACCCCCCACGCACCTTGCGCACGCCTGTCCTCCCCTGATTCCCCTGAATCAGTGAAGCCACAGGGTACGGTCACTGCCGTCCGCGCAGCTCCCGGTATTTCGCGACCAGGGCCTTGGTGGACGCATCCAGACCCTCGACCTCCGCGCCCTCCGTGAGGGCCGGCTCGACGCGCTTGGCGAGGACCTTGCCGAGTTCGACACCCCACTGGTCGAAGGAGTCGATGTTCCACACCGCGCCCTGCACGAACACCTTGTGCTCGTAGAGCGCGACGAGCTGGCCCAGCACGGACGGGGTCAGCGCGCGGGCGAGGATCGTGGTCGTCGGCCGGTTGCCCTCGAACGTCTTGTGCGCCACCAGCTCCTCCGGCACACCCTCCGCGCGCACCTCGTCGGCGGTCTTGCCGAAGCCCAGCGCCTGGGTCTGGGCGAAGAAGTTGGCCATCAACAGGTCGTGCTGGGCGATCAGGCCCGGCTGGAGGTCGGCGACGGGCCGCGCGAACCCGATGAAGTCGGCCGGGATCAACTTGGTGCCCTGGTGGATCAGTTGGTAGTACGCGTGCTGCCCGTTGGTGCCGGGCGTGCCCCAGACGACGGGGCCGGTCTGCCAGTCCACCTCTTGCCCGTCCCGCGCCACGTGCTTGCCGTTGGACTCCATGTCCAGCTGCTGCAGGTAGGCGGTGAACTTGGACAGGTAGTGCGAGTACGGCAGCACCGCGTGCGACTGGGCGTCGTGGAAGTTGTCGTACCAGATGCCCAGCAGGCCCAGCAGAAGCGGCACGTTGGACTCGGGAGGCGCGGTCCTGAAGTGCTCGTCGACGAGGCGGAAGCCGTCGAGCATCTCCCGGAAGCGGTCCGGGCCGATGGCGATCATCAGGGACAGACCGATCGCCGAGTCGTAGGAGTAGCGGCCGCCGACCCAGTCCCAGAACTCGAACATGTTGACCGTGTCGATGCCGAACTCGGCGACCTTCTCGGCGTTCGTCGACAGGGCCACGAAGTGCTTGGCGACGGCGTCCTGACCGGCCTTCAGCTCAGTGAGCAGCCAGTCGCGTGCGGAGGTCGCGTTGGTGATCGTCTCGATCGTGGTGAAGGTCTTCGAGGCGATCACGAACAGCGTCTCGGCCGCGTCCAGGTCACGGGTGGCCTCGTGCAGGTCGGCGCCGTCCACGTTCGACACGAAGCGGACCGTGAGGTCGCGGTCGGTGAAGCTGCGCAGCACCTCGTACGCCATCGCCGGGCCCAGATCGGAGCCGCCGATGCCGACGTTGATCACGTTCTTGATGCGCTTGCCAGTGTGCCCGGTCCAGGCGCCGGAGCGGACCCGCTCGGCGAAGTCCGCCATCTTGTCGAGTACGGCGTGCACGGCCGGGACGACGTTCTCGCCGTCGACCTCGATCACCGCGTCCCGCGGGGCGCGCAGCGCGGTGTGCAGCACGGCCCGGTCCTCGGTCGTGTTGATCTTCTCGCCGCGGAACATGGCGTCCCGCAGGCCGAAGACGTCGGTGGCGGCGGCCAACTCACGCAGCAGCCGCAGCGTCTCGTCGGTGACCAGGTGCTTCGAGTAGTCGACGTGCAAGTCACCGACCTGGAGCGTGTAGCCCGCGCCGCGCGCCGGATCGGCGGCGAACAGGTCCCTCAGATGGGTGCCGGCGAGTTCCTCGCGGTGCTTGGCCAGTGCGGTCCACTCGGGCGTCTGATTGAGCCTGGTACGGCCGTCTGCGTTCATATCCGACTTCAGCCTTCTTTCCTGCCTGTCCCTGCTGCGTACCTTGCCCCGCTGCCGTTCCCAACCTAATTGATCAGCGCGTGGGATGAGCGGTCGTCCCGCCGTCCTGCGGTGCAACAACTAGTACGTCCGGCTTGCGCTCGGGTATCAGTGCGGTGACCGACAGGACGAAGAATGCGGCGGCGAGCAGCGCCGGCGTGTTGAGGCCCCAGGCGTCGGCGACGGCGCCGCCGAGCAGCGCGCCCAGGGGTGCGCCTGCGACCCCGAGGGTGCGGAAGGCGGCCGAGACACGCCCGAGCATCCCGGTGGGGCTGCGTTGCTGCATCAGGGTCGTCGTGTTGACGTTCCACACCATGCCCATGAACCCGAAGACGGCCATGGCGGCCACCAAGGCGGCCAGGCTGCGCACCGAGCCCATCACGACGAGCGCGCCGGTCTGCACGGTCCCGGCCAGCAGCACCGCCCGTATCCGCCCCACCCGGGCGACGAGCCGGCCACCCGCCGCGCCTCCGGCCAGGTTGCCGAGGGTGTACGCGATGGCCGAGGCGGCGTATCCCGTGGTGCCGGCGTGCAGCCAACCGGTCACCAGGAGCACCAAGGTGGCGATGAGCGCTCCCACGCCGATGTTGCCCAGGGCGGTGGCGGCGCACAGGCGGCGCAGGGCCCGGTCGTGCCACAGGGTGCGCAGTCCGTCGGCGATCTCGTGGCGCAGGGTGCTGCCCGGCGTTCTCGGGGCGCACTCGGGCGCGGCAGTCCGCAGGGAGGCGACCAGGGCGGCCGCCAGCAGGAAGGTGGCCGCGTCCGCGGCGAAAGGGACGCCGGTGCCGGCTGCCATGAGCAGCGGGACGGCGGGGGCGCCGAGGAGGCCGCCCGCGATCCGCTGTCCGGTCATGAGGCGGGCGTTCGCGCTGCCGAGGGCCTCGCTGCGCACCAGGGCGGGCAGCAGGGCCGTGGAGGCGTTGTCGAAGAGCGTCTGGAGCGTGGTGAGGGTGAAGGCCAGCGCGATCAGCAGGGCGATCGAGGCATGGCCCAGGGCCACGGCGAGCGCGAAGCCCGCGACCAGCAGCCCCCGCACCGCGTCCACCGTCCACATCGCACGCCGCTGGTCCACCCGGTCGGCGACGGCGCCGCCGAGCAGCCCGAAGACGATCCAGGGCAGATAACCGCACGCGGTCACCGAGGCGACGAGCAGCGGTTCACCGGTCAGCGAGACGGCCAGCAGGGGCAGCGCGGCCGTACGCAGCGCGTCTCCGAAGCTGGAGAGGACCGCGGCGCTCCACAGCCTCCCGAACCCCCCGCGCCACGCGGGTGCGCGCATCTCTGCCTGCTCGACCGTCGTCACGACTCCCCCTCGCGGTTCGCTCAGTCACAAACCGTAGAGGGCGCCACTGACAATCGGCCCGCGGCGGGCGGCCGATACGCCTCCGGCCAGGTACCCTCGGGCACCCGGCCGGTGTCAACTCCTAGATCTCGCCCCGCAGTTTGGCGAGCGCCTCGGCGAGGATCGCCTCGCCGTCCGCGTCGCTGCGCCGCTCCCGTACGTACGCGAGGTGCGTCTTGTACGGCTCGGTGCGCGGCGGGTCCGGCGGGTTGTCCCGGTCCTGTCCGGCCGGGAAGCCGCAGCGCGGGCAGTCCCAGGTGTCGGGAACCTGCGCGTCGCTGGCGAAGCTCGGCTGCGTCTCGTGCCCGTTGGAGCACCAGAAGGAGATGCGCAGACGCGGCGCGGACTCGCCGCGCTCGGCCTCGCCCATCGGCCCCGCCCCGACCCGGCTTCCTCGGATCGCGTTGCCACTTGCCACGGTCGTAACTCCCTGCGTGATGGTGCCGCGAAGCGAGTCGGCGTTTCGCTTCGCTGCGAGCGCCTCAGTCTACGTAAGGCCCAACGCGCGTCCAGTGATTGGAGTTACAAGGCTCCCGCTCCTAGACGCAAGCCCCATGATAGGCCGCGCTCAGGAGCGCGTACCGAACATGGGGCCCTACGTACGGAATGTGCGCTCTTTCCGCGCGCGTACGATTGTTCGCGACGTCAACTGTTCGTCTTCATCAGGAGGCCGAGGACAATGATGGAGGCGAACCAGAGCAGACCGACCACCAGGGTGATGCGGTCGAGGTTGCGCTCGGCGACCGAGGAGCCGCCGACGGACGACTGCATGCCGCCACCGAACATGTCGGAGAGGCCGCCGCCCTTCCCCTTGTGCATCAGCACCAGCAGCATCAGCAGCAGGCTGAAGACGATCAGGGCGATCGAGAACCCCAAAACCACGGCTGGACCAACTCTCTCGGATTCGGATGAACGACGGGGGGCACGGTAGCGACCTACCATGCCCCCGCAAGGGTACGACGGATCCTCGCTACCGCATACTCACTGATCGCGGAAGCGCACGATCTTGACGAACTCGTCCGTGTCCAGCGAGGCGCCGCCGACCAGGGCGCCGTCGATGTCGGCCTCGGCCATGATCTCGGCCACGTTGCCGGCCTTCACGGAGCCGCCGTACTGGATGCGGACCTTGTCGGCCACGTCCTGCGAGTACAGCTCGGCGATCTTGGCGCGGACGGCGGAGCAGACCTCCTGCGCGTCCGCGGCACCGCAGACCTTGCCGGTGCCGATGGCCCAGACGGGCTCGTAGGCGACCACGATCGTCTCGACCTGGGCAGCCTGGAGTTCCTTCAGCGCGCCTTCGAGCTGGGCGAGGGTGTGGGGGACGTGGTCACCGGCCTCGCGGATGTCCAGTTCCTCGCCGACACACAGGATCGGGGTGACGCCGTGCTTGAAGGCGGCCTTGACCTTGGCGTTGATCAGCTCGTCGGTCTCGTTGTGGTACTGGCGGCGCTCGGAGTGGCCGATGACCACGTACGTGCACTTCAGCTTCGCCAGCATCGGGCCCGAGATCTCGCCGGTGTAGGCACCGGAGTCGTGCGCCGAGACGTCCTGGGCGCCGTACTTGATCTTGAGCTTGTCGCCGTCGACCAGGGTCTGCACGGAGCGCAGGTCGGTGAAGGGCGGCAGGACGGCGACCTCGACGGCGTCGTAGTCCTTGTCGGCCAGGGCGAAGGCGAGCTTCTGGACGTGCGCGATGGCCTCGAGGTGGTTGAGGTTCATCTTCCAGTTGCCCGCCATGATCGGCGTGCGCGTGCTCATCGGGGTCAGTCCTCCAGTGCGGCGAGGCCGGGGAGCGTCTTGCCCTCGAGGTATTCGAGGGAGGCGCCGCCACCGGTCGAGATGTGGCCGAAAGCATTCTCGTCGAAGCCGAGCGTACGCACCGCGGCGGCGGAGTCGCCGCCGCCTACGACGGTGAAGCCGTTCGTCTCGACGAGAGCCTGGGCGACGGCCTTCGTGCCTTCGGCGTAGTCGGGGTGCTCGAAGACGCCCATGGGACCGTTCCAGAAGACGGTCTCGGCGTCGGCGAGCTTCGCGGCGTACAGCTCGCCGGTCTTCGGGCCGATGTCCAGGCCCAGCTGGTCGGCGGGCATCTTGTCCGCGTCGACCACGGTGTGCTCGCTGGGGGCCTTGCTCTTCAGGTCCGGGAACGCCGGGGCGACCACGACGTCGACGGGGAGCAGCAGTTCGACGCCCTGCTTCTCCGCGCGCTCCAGGTACTCGGTGACGGCCGGGATCTGGTCCTCCTGGAGGAGGGAGATGCCGACCTCGTAGCCCTTGGCCTTGAGGAAGGTGAACGCCATGCCGCCGCCGATGAGGATGCGGTCGGCCTTGCCGAGCAGCTCGTCGATGACGGCGAGCTTGTCGGAGACCTTGGCGCCGCCGAGGACGACGGCGTAGGGGCGCTTGAGGTCCTCGGTGAGCTTCTTCAGGACACCGACCTCGGTGGCGATGAGGTAGCCGGCGTAGTGCGGCAGCCGGGCCGGGAGGTCGTACACGGACGCGTGCTTGCGGTGTACAGCACCGAAGCCGTCGCCGACGTACACGTCCGCGAGGGCGGCCAGCTGGTCGGCGAACTCGCCGCGCTCGGTGTCGTCCTTGGACGTCTCGCCCGGGTTGAAGCGCAGGTTCTCGATGACCGCGACCTGGCCCGGCTGAAGGCCGTTGACCGCGTCGTGGGCGGCCGGGCCGACGGTGTCCTGGGCGAACGCGATAGGGACGCCGAGGAGTTCGGCGAGGCGCTCGGCGGCGGGCAGCAGCGAGAAGGCCAGGTCCGGGGCGCCCTTGGGACGGCCCAGGTGCGAGGCGACGACCACCTTGGCGCCCGCCTCGGCGAGGGCCTTGACGGTGGGCAGGACGGCGCGGATGCGGCCGTCGTCGGTGATGAGGCCGTCGGCCAGCGGGACGTTGAGGTCGGCGCGGACGAAAACCCGCTTCCCGTCCACGCCTTCGGCGAGCAGTTCGTCGATGGTCTTCATGAGGGGACTCCTGAGGAGGGCTCTTGATCGTACGAGGGCTGATCGAACCATGTGCGGTCGACCTGTACGTGCGTCAGGGCTCGGGCAACGTGACCGCTGCCCGAGCCCTGCTGTCGCATCAGGTGCCTGCTCCGCCGATCAGAGCTGGTTGCCGACGAAGACCGTCAGGTCGACGAGGCGGTTGGAGTAGCCCCACTCGTTGTCGTACCAGCCGATGACCTTCACGTTGTTGCCGTCCTGGACCATGGTCAGGGAGGAGTCGAACGTGCAGGACGCCGGGGAGTGAACGATGTCGGAGGAGACGATCTGGTCCTCGGTGTAGTCGACGAGGCCCTTCAACTCGCCCTCGGAGGCCTTCTGGAAGGCGGCGTTGACCTCTTCCTTGGTGACTTCGCGGGAGAGCTCGACGACGAGGTCGGTGACCGAGCCGGTCGGGACCGGGACGCGCATGGCGAGGCCGTCCAGCTTGCCCTTGAGCTGCGGCAGGACCAGGGCGGTGGCCTTGGCGGCACCGGTGGTGGTCGGGATGATGTTCTCGGCGGCGGCACGGGCGCGGCGCAGGTCCTTGTGCGGGAAGTCAAGGATGCGCTGGTCGTTCGTGTACGCGTGCACCGTCGTCATCAGACCCTTGACGATGCCGAAGTTCTCGTCGAGGACCTTCGCCATCGGGGCCACACAGTTGGTGGTGCAGGAGGCGTTGGAGATGACGTGGTGGTTCGCCGGGTCGTACTTCTCCTGGTTGACGCCCATCACGATGGTGATGTCCTCGTTCTTGGCCGGAGCCGAGATGAGGACCTTCTTGGCGCCGCCCGCGATGTGCTTCTCGGCGTCTTCCTTCTTGGTGAAGATGCCGGTCGACTCGATGACGATGTCGATGCCCAGCTCGCCCCAGGGGATGTCGGCCGGGTTGCGCTCGGAGAGCACCTTGATGGTGTGGCCGTCGACCGTGATGGTGTCGGCGGTGTGGGAGACCTCCTGCTTGAGACGACCCAGGATGGTGTCGTACTTCAGCAGGTGCGCGGTGGTCGCGGTGTCACCCAGGTCGTTGACGGCCACAACCTCGATGTCCGCACCCTGCTCCAGCAGCGCGCGGAAGTAGTTACGTCCGATGCGGCCGAAGCCGTTGATGCCTACGCGGATCGTCACGAACCGATCTCCTCGTTGGTACGCCGGCTTTCGTCGCCGGCGAGCTCTATTTGGGATGTCCCCGACCACCCACGACCCTACCTCCCTGAGGCCTCCGGAGTGACATCCAGATGCCCCATACAAGGCACGGTGGTCCGTACCCGCCAGTAGGGGTACGGACCACCATGGGCCGGGTGCCGAACTGCACTGTTGTGTCACGGAATGCCGCCCGGGACGGGCGCTGTTGTCACTCGTTCGTGAGCGGGTCGGCTCACTTGTCGAGTGCCGCGAGTGCCCTTCCGACCAGCGCCGCCCGGTCGGCCGCCGCGGTGACCTGCTCCAGGCCGAAGCCCAGCAGCACGGTGTCGTCCGTGGTGACCGCTGCGTACGTCTGGAACAGCGCTCCGCTGCGCGTCCAGTCCTTCAGGACCGCAGGACTGCCCGCGGGCGGTCCGGTCACACTCCAGGCGCCCAGGGACGTCTCGAAGCCCTCGGTGTCCCTCGCCGCGCCGCCGACGACGAGCGAGGCGTCGTCGGCGAGGACGCCGTGACCGCCGCTGCCGGGGTCGGTGACGTAGCTGATCGAGACCTCGACGGACTTGCCGGCGTAGGCGCTCAGGTCGAACCCGACCTGCTGCCAGCCGCTGGAACTGCCGGTGAGGCTGTTCCAGGAGCCGCTGGTGCCGGTCGCCGTGCAGGCGCCGTCCGTGAGCGTCAGATAGTGCCTGAGCCACGGGTGCTCGTTGATGTAGAAGCCGGCCCCGCACTCCGTCGGTACGGCGGTGCGGGTGGCCCCGCCGGTCTCGGGCAGCGTGGTCCAGTCGTCTGCGCCGACGGTGTGGGCCTCGATCACCGCGTTGTCGTAACCGGGTTCGGTGTCCCACAGGAGCCGGGTGCTCAGAGCCGGCTTGTCGGCCGCGCTCACCCCGGTGAGGTCGATGGTGCGGGTCAGACGCTTGTAGGCGTCGTCGGTGTGTACCGCGGCGGCCATGTAGGAGCCCGTGTACGGCCCGTACGGGTTGACGGTCCCGGCGAACCGGCCCGCGCCCGCACTGGCGAACTGCGGGTAGGTGTCGGGGGACAGCTCGTCCGAGGTGACGCCGTACGTGCCGGACTTGTCGAGCGGGTTGCCGGGCGCGTCGCCGAGGGCCCCGGCGACGCCGTCGAGCTTGCCGGTGCCCGTGAAGCCGGTGGCCCCGGGGGTCGACGTACGGGAGTAGGCGCCCAGGTAGTACTGGCTGAAGTCGTTCGACCGGGTGCCGTCGCCGAGGTCCACGCTGCCGCCTGCCAGTTCGCCCGCCTCGATCAGCCGGCCGCCCTCGTTGAGGTAGGCGCGCAGCTGGAGCTGGGTGGCGTTGCCCGGGCCGCTCGTGCCCGAGTAGTGCACGACGGTCCCGAAGTGCTTCAGCACGCCGAGCGCGTCGGGCGCGCCCTGCGTGGCGACGTCCCAGACGAGCGCCCTGCGCCCGTTGGCCTTCAGGGCGTCGACGTACTTCTGCGCCTGTGTGGCGGCCGCGCCCTCCTCGGCGACGACGAGGGTGTCGGCCCTGGGCCGCTCGGCCACGGTGTAGGTGAAGTGCGGGCCGGAGACCTTCTTGCCGCTCTTCGTCTCGCCGGTGAACCACACCTCGACCTTGTCGCCGACGTCGCCGTCCTGGACCTTGGCCCGGTACTCGTCGAAGTAGAGGTCGTCCTCGCCGCCGTAGGTCGCGCCGCCCTGCCAGGGCCGCAGCGCCTGGTCCCGCGTACGCCCGCCGTTGACGCGGTACTTGAGCTCCTTGTCGCGCACGGACTTGCGTACGACGACCGAGACCTCCTGGTCCGCCCCGCGCGCGTATGACGTGGAGAACGCGGCCGGGGTGAAGTCGGCGGCGCTCAGGCCGACCGAGGACGACGGCCGGTCGGGGTGGGCGGCGGTCTCGGCGACGGAGAGCGCGAACGGGACGTTCTTCTCGAACTCCTGCTGGATCAGTTTCTCGTCGTCGGGGAAGTTGAAGACCGACTGGCAGTCGGCGGCGTTCCAGGCGTCGTTCGGGTCGACGGCCGACGCGGTCTGGCAGGTCGACATCTCGGGGGTGAACATCGCCATGCCGTTGACGTTCGACGCGTGGCCGTCCGCCTCGCCGTTGGTGGTGTAGAGCTCCGAGGAGACCTGCGAACGGTAGCCGGGTATCGCCGGGTTGTCCGGGGTGCCCGCGAGCGCCTTGTACAGGACGTCGTCCGGGGTTGGGGTGGCCACCTGCCAGCCGACGCCGTAGAGCAGGAGTTCGGCGGCGGAGTGGTAGTTGATGCCGTACGTGAAGTCGACGCGCTTCTCGAACGCGTCCAGTGCCTTCGTCTCGGGCTCGGAGCCGGGGCCGGCGCCGCGGTAGGTCTCGCTGGTGGGGTTGGGGGACGAACCCTCGTCGTCGTAACCCCACTTGTAGGCGAAGTTGCGGTTGAGGTCGACACCGTCTCCGGTGGAGATGGCGCCGTCGCCGTTGACGTCCCGCAGGTTCTTGCGCCACAGGCGGGTTTCGGAGTCCTTGAAGGTGTAGTCGTAGCCGTCGGGGTTGGCCGAGAGGACGAACCACAGTTCGGTCGAGTCGACGATCTTCTTGATGCGCTCGTCCGTCTTGTAGTGGTCCAGGTAGTGGTGGAGCAGCCGCCGCGTCATCTCGGGGGTGATCCACTCGCGCGCGTGCTGGTTGGACATGTACAGCACGGAGGGTTTCGAGCCGTCCTTCGACTTCTTCGCGTTCTTGGTGAGCTTGACCGCGAGGATGTCCTGGCCGTTGAGCGTCTTGCCTATGGACTCGACCTTGGTGAGGTCGGGGTGGGCCTGTGCCGTCCTGACGATCTCCTCGGCGAGGCCGCCGCTTCCGCTGTACGGGCGGAACACGCCCTGGGCCGCGTCCTCGACGTGGGCTTCCGACTTGGCCGAAAGTGTGTGCTCGGTGAGGTCTACGCCCTGCTTCTCGAGCTTTTCGGCCTGCCGGTCGGTGAGGTAGACCTCGACGGCGCTGCGGCCGGTTTTGGTGACCTGCTGGCCGAGTTCGTGGGCGTCCTGGCCTGCCTTGAGGAGCAGAGGTATCTGCTGCTGGGTGACCTCGGCGCGGAAGACCTTGACCTCGTCCGGGTCGGGCCGGGTGGGACTTCCGCTCTGTGCCTGGGCGATGGGCGCGAGGCTCGCTCCGCCGATCAGGAGCGCGCCGACAGCGAGGATCGATCTCGCTCTGTGTCTCATGAACCCCCCTAGCGGTGGTCCGCCACGGCGGCGGACTTCTGCCAGGCTCATGACAGTTCATGATCGAGTCAAGGGCGCCTCATGGACAGGTAAATGCCGGTGCCGACGGCCCAGGAGGGCGTCGGCACCGGCGAGTTGAGCGATCGTCACTACCCCGCGAGGTTGTCGGCCAGCTCGTCGCTGAGGTTGGCCTCCGTGCCCGGGATACCCAGGTCCGAGGCGCGCTTGTCGGCCATCGCCAGCAACCGGCGGATACGGCCGGCGACGGCGTCCTTGGTCAGTGGCGGGTCGGCGAGCGCGCCCAGCTCCTCCAGCGAGGCCTGCTTGTGCTCCATGCGCAGCCGGCCGGCGGCCGCGAGGTGCTCGGGGACCTCGTCGGCGAGGATCTCCAGGGCACGCTGCACACGGGCTCCGGCGGCGACGGCGGCGCGGGCCGAGCGGCGCAGGTTGGCGTCGTCGAAGTTGGCGAGCCGGTTGGCGGTGGCCCGCACCTCGCGGCGCATCCTGCGCTCCTCCCAGGCCAGCACCGACTCGTGCGCGCCGAGGCGGGTGAGCAGGGCGCCGATCGCGTCGCCGTCACGGACGACCACCCGGTCCACGCCGCGCACCTCACGGGCCTTCGCGGCGATCGACAGCCGGCGGGCGGCGCCGACCAGCGCGAGCGCCGCCTCGGGGCCGGGGCAGGTCACCTCCAGGGAGGAGGAACGGCCGGGCTCGGTCAGCGAGCCGTGCGCCAGGAACGCCCCGCGCCAGGCCGCCTCCGCGTCACAGGTGGCCCCGGAGACCACCTGCGGGGGCAGGCCACGGATCGGGCGCCCACGGCCGTCGACGAGGCCGGTCTGCCGGGCCAGCTGGTCGCCGCCCGCCACGACGCGCACCACGTACCGCGAACCGCGGCGCAGCCCGCCGGGTGCCATCACGATCAGCTCGGAGCTGTGGCCGAAGATCTCCAGGATGTCGCGCTTGAGCCGCCGGGCGGCCATCGCGGTGTCCAGCTCCGCCTCGATCACGATGCGCCCGCTCACCAGGTGAAGGCCGCCGGCGAACCGCAGGATGGCCGAGACCTCCGCCTTCCTGCAGCAGGTCCGGGTGACGGGGAGCCGGGAGATCTCGTCCTTCACCGCTGCCGTCATCGCCATGGGCCGATCCTTCCATGCATCCGAAAAATACGGTCGTACGCGGCGGCCAACAGCTCCGGATCGTGCCGGGGGGTACCGTCGGTCCGGGCCACCGGCGCCAGCTCGACCGCGGCTCCGAGCCGCTTGGCGGCCTCGGTGAGCGAGTCGCGGTCGGGCACGGCGGCCTCGTCGGCCAGCACCACGTCCAGGGCGAGTTTAGGGGCGTGTCGCCCCAAAACCTCCAAATGACGCTGCGGGGAGAAGCCGTCTGTTTCTCCGGGCTGCGGGGCGAGGTTCAGTGAGAGTACCCGGCGCGCCTTGGTCTGGGTGAGGGCGTCCAGGAGCTCGGGGACGAGCAGATGCGGAATGACCGAGGAGAACCAGGAGCCGGGACCGAGCACCACCCAGTCCGCGTCCAGGACCGCGGCCACGGCCTCGGGGACGGCGGGCGGGTCGTGCGGCACAAGGTGCACGGACTGCACCTCGCCGGGTGTGAGGGCGACGGTCGCCTGCCCCCGTACGGTGTCCACCTGCTCGGGGCGGGCCGGGTCGTGCCCCTTGACCAGGGCCTGGAGCTCCAGCGGCACAGCGGACATGGGCAGCACGCGGCCGTGCGCGCCCAGCAGCTTGCCGACCAGATCCAGGGCCTGGACGTGGTCGCCGAGCTGCTCCCACAGGGCGACGATCAGCAGGTTGCCGACCGCGTGGTCGTGCAGGTCGCCCTGGGACTGGAAGCGGTGCTGGATGACCCCGGCCCAGGTCTGGCCCCAGTCGTCGTCGCCGCACAGCGCGGCGAGGGCCTTGCGCAGGTCGCCTGGGGGAAGCACACCCAGTTCGTCGCGCAGACGCCCGCTGGAGCCGCCGTCGTCGGCCACGGTGACCACGGCGGTGAGGTCGCCGGTGATCCGGCGCAGCGCGGCGAGCGAGGCGGACAGGCCCATGCCGCCGCCGAGGGCGACGACCTTGGGCTGGGCGCCGCGGCGGCGCGGCCGGCCGCCACGGGCCTCGGCCGGCCGTCCGGCGCGCGCCTCGGTGGAGCGGCTGGCGCGGGCTTCGGGCACCACCCGGCGCAGCCTGCTCAGCCGCGGTGTACGTTCCGTCATTCGCGTCCCATGTCCCGGTGTACGACCACCGTCTCCACGCCTTCGGCCGCGAGTCGCGCGGCGAGCTTCTCCGACATGGCCACCGAGCGGTGCTTGCCGCCGGTACAGCCGATGGCGATGGTCACGTAGCGCTTGCCCTCGCGGCGGTAGCCGGCCGCGATGAGCCGCAGCAGCTCGGCGTACCGGTCGAGGAACTCCTTGGCACCGGGCTGGTTGAAGACGTAGGCCGCGACCTCCTCGTTGAGGCCTGTGTACGGGCGCAGCTCCGGAACCCAGTGCGGGTTGGGCAGGAACCGCATGTCGGCGACCAGGTCGGCGTCGACCGGGAGGCCGTACTTGAAGCCGAAGGACATCACGGTGGCCCGCAGCTCGGGCTCCTCCTCGCCGGCGAACTGGGCGTCCATCTTGGCGCGCAGCTCGTGCACATTGAGGCTGGAGGTGTCGATCACCAGGTCGGCGTCGCCGCGCAGCTCGCGCAGCAGCTCGCGCTCTGCGGCGATGCCGTCGACGATGCGGCCGTCGCCCTGGAGCGGATGCGGGCGGCGCACCGACTCGAAGCGGCGCACCAGGGCCTCGTCGGAGGACTCCAGGAAGACGATCCGCCGAGTGACGTTCTTCGACGCCAGGTCGGCGAGGGACTCGCGCAGGTTGTCGAAGAAGCGGCGGCCGCGCACGTCGACGACGACCGCGATCCGCGCCACGTTGCCCTGCGAGCGGGCGCCGAGCTCCACCATCGTGGGGATCAGCGCGGGCGGCAGGTTGTCGACGACGAACCAGCCGAGGTCCTCCAGACATTTGGCCGCCGTCGACCGGCCCGCTCCGGACATGCCGGAGATGATCACCAGCTCGGGGATGGCCGCGTCAAGGACCCCGGCCGTCGTGGCGTCCGTACTCACCTGTTCTCCGTTTTCCTGGACCTCTTGCTGCTGATCCTCGCCGGTTTCCCTGGGCGCGGGATCTCGGTCCGCTGTGGGCCTTGCCTCGTGCTCGGTCATGTCTCCTGCCCCCGTCGTTCGTCCGGGGCGCCCGCGGGCACGGGCTCCCCCGAGGCACCCGCCGTCGTGTCGGGTGCCTCGTCTTCCATGTCATCCATGATCTCTCCGGTCGCCGTATTGACGGCGGGTGCGGCCGGGGCCGCCGCGGCGAGGGCCGCGGCGATGGTTTCGGCCGTTTTGCGGCCTATCCCGGGCACCTCCTGGATCTGGTCGATTGTGGCGGACCGCAGCCTCTTCACCGAACCGAAATGCTTGATCAACGCCTGTTTGCGTGTCTCGCCCAGGCCCGGGACGTCGTCCAGGGGGCCGGCGCGGAAGCGCTTGGCCCGCTTGGTGCGCTGGTAGGTGATCGCGAAGCGGTGGGCCTCGTCACGGACGCGCTGCAGCAGATAGAGGCCCTCGCTGGTGCGGGGCAGGACCACCGGGTCGTCGTCGTCCGGCAGCCAGACCTCCTCCAGACGCTTGGCGAGGCCGCAGACGGCGATGTCGTCGATGCCCAGCTCGTCCAGGGCCCGTTTGGCGGCCGCGACCTGTGGCTGTCCGCCGTCGACGACCACGAGCTGGGGCGGGTACGCGAACTTCCTGGGGCGGCCGTCCTCGTCCTTGAGGCTGTTCCCGTCCTCGTCCACCCACTCGCCGGTCTTCTCCTTCTCGGCGAGGTAGCGCCTGAAGCGGCGGGTGATCACCTCGTGCATGGAGCGGACGTCGTCCTGGCCCGCGAAGCCCTTGATCTGGAAGCGGCGGTACTCGCTCTTGCGCTGCAGGCCGTCCTCGAAGACGACCATCGAGGCCACGACGTCGTCGCCCTGGAGGTGGGAGATGTCGTAGCACTCGATCCTGAGCGGGGCGCTGTCCAGGTCGAGGGCGTCGGCGATCTCCTCCAGGGCGCGCGAGCGCGTGGTCAGGTCGGAGGCGCGCTTGGTCTTGTGCAGGGCGAGCGCCTGCTGGGCGTTGCGCTGCACGGTCTCCATGAGGGCCTTCTTGTCGCCGCGCTGCGGGATGCGCAGCGACACGTTGGAACCGCGGCGGTCGGTCAGCCATTCCTGGACGGGCTCCACCGGGTCGGGCAGCGCCGGGACCAGGACCTCCTTGGGGACGCTGTCGCCAGTCTCCTCGCCGTACAGCTGCTGGAGGGCGTGCTCGACGAGGGCGGCGGTGGTGACCTCCTCGACCTTGTCTGTCACCCAGCCGCGCTGGCCGCGGACGCGCCCGCCGCGGACGTGGAAGATCTGGACGGCGGCCTCCAGCTCGTCCTCGGCGACGGCGATGAGGTCGGCGTCGGTCGCGTCGGCGAGCACGACCGCATTCTTCTCCATGGCCTTCTTCAGGGCCTCGATGTCGTCGCGCAGGCGGGCGGCCCGCTCGTACTCCATCTCGTCGGCCGCCTGCACCATCTGCTTCTCGAGGCGGCGCAGATATGTGCCCGTCCGGCCGGCCATGAAGTCGCTGAACTCCTCGGCCAGTTCGCGATGGTCCTCGGGGGAGATCCGGCCGACGCAGGGGGCGGAGCACTTGCCGATGTAGCCCAGCAGACAGGGGCGGCCGGTGCGGGCGGCGTTCTTGAAGACGCCAGCCGAGCAGGTGCGCACCGGGAAGACGCGCAGCAGCAGGTCGACGGTGTCGCGGATGGCCCACGCGTGCCCGTACGGCCCGAAGTACCTGACGCCCTTCTTCTTGTGACCGCGCATCACCTGCACGCGCGGGAACTCCTCGTTCATCGTCACCGCGAGGTAGGGATAGCTCTTGTCGTCGCGATACTTGACGTTGAACCGGGGGTCGAACTCCTTGATCCAGGAGTACTCCAGCTGCAGCGCCTCGACCTCCGTGGACACCACGGTCCACTCCACGGACGCGGCCGTGGTGACCATGGTCCGGGTGCGGGGGTGGAGGTTCGCCAGGTCCTGGAAGTAGTTCGCCAGGCGCTGGCGCAGACTCTTCGCCTTTCCGACGTAGATCACCCGGCGGTGCTCGTCGCGGAACTTGTAGACCCCGGGAGAGTCCGGGATCTCACCCGGCCTGGGGCGGTAGCTGGAGGGGTCGGCCATGTCTCACACCCTACTGTCGGGGGGTGACAGTCCGGCGGGCCTGTGGACAACGCCGCCCCGCCTCTGCTCACCCGTCGGCGGCCCATACGACGTCGGCGGGCGGCGCCCCCGTGCCGAGCACGTACCGCACGATCCGGAGCGCCTCGGCGAGCGGCACCGTATCCCGGTCGGCGTACGCGTCGCACTGCCCGTTCCCGAGCACGAAGCCGCCGCTCGTCCCCCGGGCCGCGGGGTCGACAGCGTGTCCTGCGGAGTCGCCGTCCCCGTCGAGGAGCATCACCAGTGCACGCTCGGTGTTGCTCACCACGGCCAGGGACCGGCCGGCGGAGCTCTTCAGCCATGTTTCGAGGCGGACCTCGGCGATCCTCCGCCGGAGCAGTTCGACCGCGTCGGCGGCGGCCACCGCCACACCGTCGCCGTCCAGGGTCCAGGACTCGGTCATGCCGCGATCTTGCCACCGCCGGGCGAGGCTGTGGAAAGCGCTCATGGGGTGCCGGTCCCGGCCCGGACCGCGGTGCGACGCTCCCGCCGGGCGCCTGCCCGGGAGGGCACGGCTCGGCCACACGCGGGCCGGGGTTGGCCCCGAGGTGTTGTCGGCGGTTGGTCAACACGCTTCAATGCGGGGGAACTCGGGGCCGTGAACGACGGCGTCCGCATACGGCGTACGGCTGTGCAGACGCCCCGGCGCCGACGGGGTGGACCCGAAGACCAGCGCGAACGGTCTGACCAACCGTGGACATTCACAGAAAGGCCCCTGTGCATGCGGCACGCCACACAGCACACGGACGTCGCCACCGAGGAACCGGAACTGGACACCGCCCTGCGCGGCGGGCCCTTCCACGTCGCGCTGCGCGCCGCGATCGCCGCCCGCGGGCTGCCGCTCCAGCGCGTCCAGCACCATCTGTCGCGGTACGGGGTCAAGGTGGGCGTCACGAGCCTGAGTTACTGGCAGCAAGGCGCCCGGCGCCCCCAGCGCCCCGAGTCGCTGCGGGCGGTACGCGCACTGGAGGAGATCCTGCAACTGCCGGACGAGTCGCTGATCCGGCTGCTCGCCGAGACCGACGACGGCACGACCGCCCGAGGCTCGGCCGCCCGCTCGTACCGCTCCCTGGTCGAGGCCACCGGCGTCCTCGACCGGCTCCAGGCCGACCTGGGCTGGGCCCTCGACGGTGGGCTGCACACACTCGGGCACCACGAGCGCATACGCATCGGAGCGCGCCGTGAGCTGGCCGGCCTGGAGTCGCACCACATCGTGCGGGCCCACCGCGACGGCGTGGACCGCTTCGTCGCCGTCCACCACGGCGACCCGGGCTGCGCACCGCAGCACATGACGGTCCACGCCCTGGAGAACTGCCGCACGGGACGCGTCCGGGTGGACCAGGAGACCGGCGTACTGGTCGCCGAGCTGCTCTTCGGCACCCGGCTGCACTCCGGCGACACCTTCATGTTCCGGTACGCCGTCGAGGACGGCACGGCCGGGGCCTCACGCGAGTACGTCCGTGGTTTCGCCTTTCCCGGCGGCCAGTACGCGCTCCAGGTGCGCTTCGACGCGAACGCACTCCCGGCGCGCTGCCACCGCTTCGCCCAGCACTCTGCGGCGGCGCCGCGCAGCGGCCACCAGGGCCTGCCCTTCAGCGGGCTGCACCGCTCGGTGCACCTGGTCGAGCCACGGGCGCGGCCGGGCCTTGTGGGGATCGGCTGGGACTGGGAGTGACCGGTACTCCGCGCTCCCCCATCGCTCAGGCGGCGCCGGGCCCTGCAACGATCTTGCCGTTCGCGGCCTTCACCGGCAGCTCGTTCAGCGGCACGGTGGCCGGCGACTGAACGACCTTCCCGGTCAGGGCGTCGAACTCGCTCCCATGACACGGGCAGATCAGCGTCGTCCCCTGAAGCTTGTTGATGGCGCACCCCGCGTGCGTGCAGACCGTGCTGTACGCCTTGAGGGTGCCCTCCGCGTCCCGGCTGACCACCACGTTGTGATCCCGGTACAGCCTGGCGCTCCCCTTGCCGACCTCGCTCTCGGCTCCGAGCTCGACCGGCGCGGTCGGCGTCGCGTCCGCCGTGACACCGCCCCCGGGGGCCGAACAGGCAGCGATGCCGAGCCCGGCGATCGGAGTGACGGCGGCGCCACGAAGGACGGTACGGCGGCTCGCGGAGGGGTGGGCGGACATGGGGCTCTCCACTGGTCAAGGGGCGGTGCAGGCCGACCTTACCCGGGGGGATCGTCCCGGATTCTGGTGGGTCGGGGTGGGACCGGGTGGGTTCGCGTGGGCGTGGGGGCCGGGGGGCCGGGGGACTCGGATGTGCTCGGGGGCCGGGGGCCTAGTGGGTCCGATTGGGGGCGTAAACGCTTGCGCAAGCGTTTACGCGAGGCGGCGGATGGGATACCTTCCCGGCCAGAAGCCGCCGACACTACGAGACAGGCGATGCCGCCCCGGGAGGGAGCGCGATGCCCACGATGGCCGACGTCGCACGGAGCGCCGGTGTCTCCGTGGCGACCGTCTCCCACGTGCTGAACGGCACGCGCCCCGTGCTGCCCCACACCCGCCAGGCCGTCCTGGACGCCATCGACGAACTCGGCTACACGCCCAACACCCTCGCCCGCTCCCTGGTGACCTCCCGCACCCGCTCCATCGGGCTCGCGGTGTCGGCGATCAGCAACCCGTACTTCACGGAGATCCTCCAGGGCGTCGAGGCCGGCGCCCTGGAACAGGGCTACAGCCTGCTGATCGCCGACCCGCACGACGACCCCGAGCACGAACGCAAGGTCGTCCAGCTGCTGCACGAGCGACGCGTGGACGGCATGATCGTCGCCCCCTCCGCGGACCCGCGCGAACTCGTCGCCTACCTCGGCCGCCATGCCGTACCCACCGTGTTCCTGGACCGGTCGGTCGCCGACCCCGCCGGCCAGGCCGCCGGCACCCCGCGCTTCGATCAGGTCTGCGCCGAGAACACCGAACCCATGGCCCGGCTCGTCACCCACCTCGCCGGCCTGGGCCACCGCCGGATCGGCCTGGTCGCGGGCCTGCCCGGGCTCAGCACCACCGACGAGCGGATCACCGGCTACCGGGACGGCCTCGCCACCGCCGGGCTGCCCCACGACGACCGACTCGTAGTACCCGGCAACTCCGAGTCCACCGGCGCCGAACAAGCCACCACGGCCCTGCTGTCGCTCACCGACCCTCCCACGGCACTCATCACCGCCAACAACGCGATGACCATCGGCACCCTGCGTGCCCTGCGTGACCACGGCCTGTCCGTGCCCGACGACATCGCCCTGTGCTGCTTCGACGACTTCGCCTGGGCGGATCTGTTCTCGCCCCGGCTCACCACGATCGCCCAGCCCAGCAGGGAGATCGGCGCGCAGGCCGTCCGCGTGCTGCTGGAGCGCCTGGCAGCCCCGGACCGCCCGGCCCAGACCGTGCGGCTCCCCTGCACGTTCGTCCATCGGACGTCCTGCGGGTGTGTGGAGCCGTCGGCAGGGGGCGCGCGATGTGAACCGTCTCGCCTCTCCGTGGCCGGGGCGTCCGCGCGCGACGGGCAGTCCGCGCTCTCCGACCAGCCCCAGCACATCGAGCGGTCCGGGCAGCAGCCGGACCAGCCCGAGCAACCCAGGCCCCGCACCCCGGGAAAGGAAGCGTCTCGTGATCGTCGTCGCCGGTGAGGCACTGATCGACCTGGTACCGCAGGGCACTGGCGCCCTCGCGGGGCTGCAGCCGGCGCTCGGCGGCGGCCCGTACAACACGGCCTTGGCCCTCGGCCGCCTCGGCTCCCCCACGGCGTTCTGCTCCCGCACTTCGTACGACGCCTTCGGTGAGGCCCTGCTCGACGGGTTGCGTGGGGCGGGCGTGGACCTCTCGGGTGTGCAGCGCGGTGCGGAGCCGACCACCCTCGCGGTCGCCACCGTCGATGGCAACGGGTCGGCCGCCTACTCCTTCTACGTCGAGGGCACAGCCGACCGCCTCTTCACGGCCCCCGCCGCTCTCCCGGCCACGGCACGGGCGGTGTCCTTCGGCACCTGCTCTCTCGTCCTGGAACCGGGGGCGAGTGCCTACGAGGAGTTGCTGCGGACCGCGGCCGGGCAGGGCTTGTTCACCGCGCTCGACCCGAACATCCGGGCCGGGCTGATCCCCGACGCAGACGCCTACCGGGAGCGCTTCAGGAACTGGCTGCCGTCGGTGACTCTGTTGAAGCTCTCCGAGGAGGACGCCGAGTGGCTGGGCGGCACCCCGCGCGAATGGCTGGCCGTGGGCCCGTCGGCCGTGGTGGTCACCCGGGGCGTCGAGGGACTGACGGTCTTCACCCGGGACGGCGCCGAGTATTCCGTGCCGGGAGAGAAGGTCGACGTCGTGGACACGATCGGCGCCGGCGACACGGTGAACGCGGCCCTGCTGCACGGCCTGGCCGCACGGGACGCCCTGTCCCCCGAGGCGCTCGCCGGTCTGGGAGCCGACGGCTGGGCGCGGTTGCTGCGGTTCGCCGCGCGTGCTGCGGCGATCACCTGCTCACGGGCGGGGGCGGAGCCGCCGTATGCCACTGAGTTGGGGGACTTCTAGCGGGACCGGTCGTGCGGCGCGGTGACTTCGGCCTGGGCTTCGGGGTCGGGCTTCTCTGTGGTGTTGTCAAGGCTCGGCTGGACATGCAGTTCGTGAAGGCGATCGAACCGCAGGGCCAGGGTGGCTGATGGTGGAACGAGCGGCGCCCCGCGGGGAGTTCCCACGGGGCGCCGATTTTTTGATGACTTGTCAGGACTTGGATCCTGGGCGGTTCAGTCCTTGCGTGCCCGCGTCGTCTTCTTCGCGGGGGCTGCCTTCTTGGTGACGCCGGCGGCCTTCTTGGCCGCCGTGTTGTTGGCCGTCTTGATCGTGCGGGCCGTGGCCGTCTTCTTCGCTGTCGACCTGGCCGCGACCGTCTGCCTCGCCACCGCCTTGCGCGGGGCCTTCACCGACGCGGCGTCGCTGATCCGGTCGGCGCCGAGGACCTCGCGCAGGAACTTGCCGGTGTGACTGGCCGGGACTCCGGCGACCTCCTCCGGTGTGCCCTCGGCGACGACGAGGCCACCGCCGGCGCCACCCTCCGGGCCCATGTCGACGACCCAGTCGGCGGTCTTGATCACGTCGAGGTTGTGCTCGATGAC
Source organism: Streptomyces sp. NPDC002619 (assembly GCF_042889305.1). Taxonomy (NCBI): domain Bacteria; kingdom Bacillati; phylum Actinomycetota; class Actinomycetes; order Kitasatosporales; family Streptomycetaceae; genus Streptomyces; species Streptomyces sp. NPDC002619. The sequence continues at coordinate 47,153 of NZ_JBIAQV010000005.1, forward strand.
GATGACCGTGTTGCCCTTGTCGACCAGACCGGACAGGACCGTCAGGAGCTTGCTGATGTCCTCGAAGTGCAGACCGGTGGTCGGCTCGTCCAGGACGTAGACGGTGCGTCCCGTGGAACGGCGCTGCAGTTCGCTGGCGAGCTTGACGCGCTGCGCCTCACCGCCGGACAGGGTGGTGGCGGACTGGCCGAGCCGGACGTATCCGAGGCCGACGTCCTTGAGCGTGTTGAGGTGTCGGGCGATCGAGGGAACGGCCTCGAAGAACTCCGTCGCCTCCTCGATCGGCATGTTCAGGACCTCGGCGATGGACTTGCCCTTGTAGTGGACCTCCAGGGTCTCCCGGTTGTACCGGGCACCGTGGCAGACCTCGCACGGGACGTACACGTCCGGGAGGAAGTTCATCTCGATCTTGATGGTGCCGTCGCCCGCACAGTTCTCACAGCGGCCGCCCTTGACGTTGAAGGAGAAGCGGCCTGGCAGGTAACCGCGGACCTTCGCCTCGGTCGTCTCGGCGAACAGCTTGCGGATGTGGTCGAAGACGCCGGTGTACGTCGCCGGGTTCGATCGCGGTGTGCGGCCGATGGGCGACTGGTCGACGTGCACGACCTTGTCGACGAGGTCGTCGCCGTCCACGCGTGTGTGCCGCCCCGGCACGTTCCGCGCGCCGTTCAGCTCGCGGGCCAGGTGCGTGTAGAGGATGTCGTTGACCAGCGTCGACTTGCCGGACCCGGACACGCCGGTGACCGCCGTGAACACGCCCAGTGGGAAGGACACGTCGATGTCCTGGAGGTTGTTCTCACGGGCGCCGTGCACCGTGAGCCGGCGGGACGGGTCCTGGGGGCGCCGGATGTCGGGCAGCGGAATCGACTTCTTGCCCGACAGATACTGGCCGGTCTGCGACTCGGCGTTGGCCAGCAGTTCCTTCAGGGAGCCGCTGTGCACGACGTTGCCGCCGTGCTCGCCCGCGCCGGGGCCGATGTCGACGACCCAGTCGGCGACCTTGATGGTGTCCTCGTCGTGCTCGACGACGATGAGGGTGTTTCCCATGTCGCGCAGCCGGACCAGGGTCTCGATCAACCGGTGGTTGTCGCGCTGGTGCAGACCGATGGACGGCTCGTCGAGGACGTAGAGGACGCCTACGAGTCCGGAGCCGATCTGGGTCGCGAGCCGGATGCGCTGGGCCTCGCCGCCGGAGAGCGTGCCGGCAGCGCGGTTGAGCGAGAGGTAGTCGAGGCCGACGTCGACCAGGAATCGCAGCCGCTCGTTGACCTCCTTGAGCACCCGCTCGGCGATCTTCTTGTCGCGCGCGTTGAGCTTCAACTCGCCCAGGAAGTCCGCGCAGTCGCTGATGGACATCGCGGAGACCTCGGCGATGGACTTCTCCATGATCGTGACCGCGAGGATGAGCGGCTTCAGGCGCGTGCCGTGACAGGTGGGACAGGGCACCTCGCGCATATAGCCCTCGAAGCGCTCACGGCTGGCGTCGCTCTCCGCCTCGCTGTGCCGGCGCTTGACGAAGTTGACAGCGCCCTCGAAGGACGCCATGTACACGCGCTCACGTCCGTACCGGTTGCGGTAGCGGATCTCGATCTGCGTCCGGTGGCCGTAGAGCAGGGCCTTCTTGGCGCGTTGCGGCAGGCCAGCGAACGGGATGTCCGTACGGAATCCGAGCGCGTCGGCCAGGGCGCCGACCTGTCGGTCGAAGTAGTCCTTGGTGTGTCCGTGCGACCACGGGTGAATGGCGCCCTCGTCGAGGGACTTCTCCTCGTCCGGGACGATCAGCTCCGGGTCGACCTCCATGCGCGTACCGATACCGGTGCAGTCGGGGCAGGCGCCGAAGGGCGAGTTGAAGGAGAAGGAGCGGGGCTCGAGCTCTTCGAAGGACAGGTCGTCGTACGGGCAGTACAGGTGCTCCGAGAACATGCGCTCGCGTTCGGGGTCGTCCTCGGGGAGGTCGACGAAGTCGAGCACGACCATGCCGCCGGAGAGCCCTAGGGCGGTCTCCACGGAGTCGGTGAGACGGCGCTTGGCGGAGTCCTTCACGGTGAGGCGGTCGATGACGACCTCGATGGTGTGCTTCTCCTGCTTCTTCAGCGTGGGCGGGTCGGAAAGCTGGACGGTCTCGCCGTCCACCCGCGCGCGTGAGTAGCCCTTGGTCTGGAGGTCCGCGAACAGGTCGACGAACTCGCCCTTGCGCTCGCGCACCAGCGGCGACAGCACCTGGAAGCGGCTCCCCTCCGGCAGCTCCAGGACCTTGTCGACGATGGCCTGCGGCGACTGGCGCGAGATCGGGCGGCCGCACTGGGGGCAGTGCGGCTTGCCGATGCGCGCGAAGAGCAGACGCAGGTAGTCGTAGACCTCGGTGATCGTGCCGACCGTCGAGCGCGGGTTGCGCGAGGTCGACTTCTGGTCGATGGAGACCGCCGGCGACAGGCCCTCGATGAAGTCGACGTCCGGCTTGTCCATCTGACCGAGGAACTGCCGGGCGTACGAGGAGAGCGACTCCACGTAGCGCCGCTGTCCCTCGGCGAAGATCGTGTCGAAGGCCAGCGAGGACTTGCCCGACCCTGACAGGCCCGTAAAGACGATGAGCGAGTCGCGCGGCAGGTCGAGCGAGACATTCTTCAGGTTGTGCTCGCGCGCGCCACGGACGATGAGACGGTCGGCCACGCCGGTCCGCACCTTTCTTGAGAGAAGTGACAGGGGCGAGGCCCCCGTCCTTCTTCAGACTAGGGGGAGCCACTGACAACGCCGGTCGGATTCCCGGTTGCATAACAATCCCCGACCATCCAGCATGCCCGACGCCGCCCCCGACGATATAGCACGTGCATTCGATTTGCGGGGCCGGTCCGACACCTTCACCCGAAGGAGTGGCGGGACTAGGGTCGGCGCCATGATTGATCACGCCCACGACCTGGCGTCTGTACGTGACGCGTCCGAACGGCTCCTCACCGCAGTCGCCGCACTGGACAACGCGGCCGTGACCCGGCCGTCACGGCTGCCCGGCTGGACCCGCGGCCACATCCTCGCCCACCTGGCCCGCAACGCGGACGCACTCGTGAACGTCCTCGAGGGCCGTCCCATGTACGTCTCCGGCGACGCCCGCGACGCCGACATCGAGCGGGACGCCCCGCGCCCCCTCGACGCCCAGCTCACCGACCTGCGTGAGAGCGCCGCCCGCTTCCAGGAGACAGGTGCCGCGCCGGCGGACTGGGCGCGCACGGTGGAGCTGCGCAACGGCGTCACCGACTCCGCGTCCCGGGTGCCGTTCCGGCGGTGGGCCGAGGTGGAGCTGCACCATGTGGACCTCGGGATCGGCCACGAACTGGAGGATCTTCCGACGGATTTCGTGGAGCGGGAGATCGACTTCCTCGCCCAGCGCTTCGGCGGACACGCGGACGTGCCCTCGACCGCACTGGCCGCCGAGGGCGGCCGGATCTGGACCACCGGCGGCGGCGCCGTGGGCGATCCGGTCTCGGTCGAGGGAACGGCCGCGGATCTGCTCGGCTGGCTCGCCGGCCGCCGTGACGGCTCCGGGCTGACGGTGAAGGGCGGCGCACTGCCGTCGCTTCCCCCTCTGTAGTCCGTGCGCGGTCCCCGGGCCTCTCCCCGCTATAGGCTGGCCGCCATGACGTACAGCGGCGAGGTCACGGTCGGCGGACCGGCGGACGTGCACGAACTCAAGGACCTGATGATCACCAAGATCGCGGTCGGTCCGATGGACAACAACGCCTATCTCCTGCGCTGCCGGGCCACGGACGAGCAGCTCCTGATCGATGCCGCCAACGAGGCGGAGACCCTGCTCGGCATGATCGGTGACGACGGCATCGCGTCAGTCGTCACCACCCACCAGCACGGCGACCACTGGCAGGCGCTCGCCGAGGTCGTGGCGGCCACGCGCGCGCGTACGTACGCGGGCCGCGACGACGCCGCGGGGATCCCCGTACCGACGGACGTTCTGGTCGACGACGGCGCCGTCATCCACGTGGGACAGGTGGAACTCACCGCTCGCCACCTGGTCGGGCACACCCCGGGATCGATCGCACTGGTCTACGACGACCCGCACGGTCACCCGCACGTCTTCACCGGGGACTGCCTCTTCCCGGGCGGCGTCGGCAACACGCGCAAGGACTCGAAGGCGTTCGCCAGCCTGATCCACGACGTCGAGACCAAGATCTTCGACGTGCTGCCGGACGAGACCTGGGTCTACCCGGGCCACGGCAACGACACCACGCTGGGCGCGGAGCGGCCCCATCTTCCGGAGTGGCACGCGCGCGGGTGGTGAGCGCGGGTAGTGAAGGCGGGCGGCGTGCCCCGCGCGGTTGCGGAGGACGCGCGCCGGGGCGCGGGTTGTGGCGGGTACGCGCGGAAGTCGGCGTGCGCGCCGTGGTGTTGGGTGTGAGCGGGGCGCGAGCCATGGGCGCGCACGCCCGGCGCAAGAGTCGGCGCGTGCGCCCGGCGTAAACCTCCCTGCAGACGCCCGGCACGGACAAGCGAGCACACGCCCCGCGCGACGACCGGTGCACGCGCCTGGCGCAATCAGCCCTGCGCGCGCCCGGCGCGCACTCCTCGAAACGCGCCTGGCGCACAAGCCCCGCTCCGCACGCGCAACCCGCACGCCTGGCCCAGACACCCCGCCTCACGTTCGGCGCACAGGCCCCACCACCGCGCTCGGCGCGCGTCCCGTTGCGTGCGCCCCGCGCACGGGCCATGACGCGCGCCCCGCGTGAATAGTTCGCACGCGCCGGTGCCCAGTGCGCGCTCCCGGGTTGCGCTGTTGCGCAGTCAACTGGAAGCAGCCCCGCACAGGATGACGGCTCCTGCGCGGTATGGGCCGCCGGTCTTTCGATCCCCGCCCTCGGCCGGCGGCCCAGGCGTACGGGCTTGAGCAGAAGACCGCACAGGGATTCACACGAGGCACGTGCCCGCTACGCGTCGCCCTGTGTCGCGCCCAGCAGCGCGACCACCCGCTCCACGCCGAACACGTACCCCTGCACCCCACATCCCGCGATGACGCCGTCGGCGCGCAGGGAGATGTAGGAGTGGTGCCGGAACGACTCGCGCTGGTGGATGTTGGAGATGTGGACCTCCAGAACGGGCATGCCGTCGCAGGTATTGAGTGCGTCCAGAATCGCGACTGACGTGTGCGAGTAGGCGCCCGGGTTGATGACGATCCCGCAGTGATTGAGCCGTGCCTCGTGGATCCAGTCGACCAACTCACCCTCGTGGTTGGACTGCCGGAAGTCCACCGTGCCGCCGTGCGCGGCCGCCGCCTTGACGCACAGGGCCTCGACGTCGGCGAGCGTGTCGGAGCCGTAGATCTCGGGCTGGCGCTGGCCGAGCAGGTTCAGGTTGGGCCCGTTGAGGATCATGATCGGGGCGTTGGCCAGGGTGCGGGGCACGGTTCCTCCGGTCCATTCAAGGGCGGTCGGCCGGCGACCGCTGCTCAGACCCGGTTTATCACGCTGCGCGGAAGTGACGGCCGGCCGTACTCTCCTGGAATGACGTCGATCATGTACCCGCCGAAGCCCTCGCCCGGTGACCGTATAGCCGTCATCTCGCCGTCCGCGGGACTGCCGGAGCTCTTTCCGCGCCCGTACGAACTGGGTCTGCAGCGGCTGCGCGAGGAATTCGAGCTCGAACCGGTCGAGTATCCGACGACCCGCAAGATGGGGACGACACCCCAGGAGCGGGCCGACGACATCCACGCGGCGTTCGCCGACCCGGAGGTCAAGGCGGTCATCGCCTCGATCGGCGGCGATGACCAGATCACGGTACTGCCGTTGCTGGACCGGGAGTTGATCCGTGCGAACCCGAAACCGTTCTTCGGGATGAGCGACAACACGAACCTGCTGGCCTTCCTGTACAGCACCGGAATCGTCGGCTACCACGGGGCGTCGGTGATGGTCGAGCTGGGCCGACCCGGCGCCATGCACCCGCAGACGGCCGAGTCGCTCCGGGCGGCGCTGTTCACCTCAGGTGCGTACGAACTGCGGCCCGCCGAGCACTGGAACGACGTCACCCGGGACTGGGCCGATCCGGCCACCTTCGACTCGGAGCCGACGACCCGTCCCGGCGCCGGATGGACCTGGCTGAATGCCGACCAAGTGGTCGAGGGCCGCGGTTGGGGCGGCAACCTGGAGATCCTCGGCTGGTTGCTGATGGCCGACCGGGAGATCTCGCACGACCTCGCGGTGTACGACGGAGGCGCGCTGCTCCTGGAGACCTCGGAGGAGCTGCCGAGCGGTACGGAGGTCTTCCGGATCCTGCGCAACTTCGGCGAGCGCGGTCTGCTGCGACGTTTCTCCGCGCTGCTCATGGGCCGCGCCAAGACCCGGTCCTTCGAGCGGCCCAACAGCCCGGTGGAGGCGGCGCGTTACGCGGCGGAGCAGCGCGCAGCCGTACAGCGCGCGCTGACCGTGTATGCCCCCGACATGCCGGTGGTCTTCGACGTGGACTTCGGCCACACCGATCCCCAACTCGTCATCCCGTACGGCGGCACGATCCGCGTCGACGGCCCGGCCCGGCGCATCACCGTCACCTACTGAGGACCCGTTCACCTCCGCGCGCCCCCGTAACCCACAGTGACCGTGGGTAGTTGACGCGGCATGCACGACGTACGCTCCGTAAGGGCACCCTCCATGCTGCGGCTCGCGGCCGCCTCGCTCGCCGGGACCTCGATCGAGTTCTACGACTTCTTCGTCTACGGGACGGCGGCGGCGCTCGTCCTGGGGCCGCTGTTCTTCCCGACGTTCTCGCCGGTTGCGGGGACGCTGGCGGCGTTCGGGACGTTCGGCGTGGGGTTCGTGGCCCGGCCCCTCGGGTCAATGCTGTTCGGACACATCGGGGACCGGCGCGGGCGGCGGCCGGTCCTCGTCGCCTCGCTGCTGCTGACGGGCGCTTCGACGGTCGCGGTCGGGTGCGTGCCGGCCTACGACTCGATCGGCGTGGCCGCTCCCGTACTGCTGCTCGCACTGCGCTTCCTGCAGGGGCTGGGGCTCGGCGGGGAGTGGGGCGGGGCGGTACTGCTCACCGCGGAGCACGCGCCCGCCGGGCGGCGCGCCCTGTGGTCGAGCTTTCCGCAGATCGGGCCCGCCGTCGGCTTCGTGCTCGCCAACGGGGTGATGCTGGCCCTGTCGGCGACGCTGTCCGAGGCGCAGTTCGCGCAGTGGGGCTGGCGTGTGCCGTTCTGGGCGGCGGGAACCCTGGCCTTGGCCGGACTTTGGCTGCGCTCCTCGCTCGCCGAGAGTCCCCAGTTCCTGGAGATCGACGACCACGCGCGCGTGCCGCTCTCCGAGGTCGTACGGCGCCACTGGCGGCTGGTGTTGCTGACGGCCGGGGCGCTGGCGGTCGGGTACGCCGTGTTCTACGCGGTGACCACCTGGTCGCTGGCGTATGCGACGGAGCGGCTGGGAGTGAGCCGTACCGTCATGCTGACCTGCATCATGGCCGCCGTGGCGGTGAAGGGGGCGCTCACGCCATTGATGGCGCTGCTCGGCGACCGCTACGGCCGGCGACCCCTGTGTCTGGCGGGCTGCACGGCCTGTGCCCTGTGGATGTTCCCGCTGGTCGCGCTCCTGGCGACCGGCGAGCCGCTGCTGATGTTCCTCGGCTTCCTGGTGGCACTGATCGCGTTCATCACCATGTTCGCGGTGATCGCCGCGTATCTGCCGGAGCTGTACGAGCCGCGCGTGCGCTGCACCGGCGCGGCGGTCGGCTACAACCTCGGCGGCGTCCTCGGTGGTGCGCTCACACCGATCGTGGCGACCGCGCTCGCTGAGCACGGAGGGCGCGTCCCGTGGGGTGTGGGCGCCTATCTGACGGGGGTCGCGCTGCTCAGCCTGGGGTGCTTCGCATTGTTGCCGGAGACGCGTCCGGCGCCGGTGACGACGGTGGAGCCGGTTGCCGGGTGACCGCTTCCCGCGGCGGCGGCCGCCTTTCGCTACGGGTTGATCGCCAGCTCCAGATACGCCGCGAAGATCACCAGATGCACTCCTCCTTGCAGTGGTGTGGCGCGCCCCGGCACCACCGTCAGGGAGCTGACCACCACGGTCAGAGCCAGCAGCAGCATGTGGGTGGCGCCGAGGCCCAGGACGAGGCGCCCGGAGAGCCAGACGGAGGCGAGAGCGACGGCGGGGATGGTGAGGCCGATGCTGGCCATCGCCGAGCCGAGGGCGAGGTTGAGGCTGGTCTGAACGCGGTCGCGACGCGCGGAACGGAGCGCGGCGATCGTCTCGGGAAGCAGGACGAGCAGGGCGATGATCACACCGACGACGGCTTGATGCAGACCTGCCGCCTCCACACCGGACTCGATGGTCGGCGACACGCCCTTGGCCAGGCCGACCACGCCGATCAGGGCGAGGCCCAGCAGGCCGAGACTGAACCAGGCGGTGCGCGCCGAGGGCACCGCCGCGTGGTCGTCCACCGTGATGACCTCGCCCTGCCGGGTGATGGGCAGGAAGTAGTCCCGGTGCCGTACGGTCTGCGTGGCCACGAAGAGGCCGTACAGGATCAGCGAGGACAACGCGGCGAAGGTCAGTTGCACCCCGGAGAACTCGGGGCCCGGCTTGCTGGTGGTGAAGGTCGGCAGCACCAGGCTGAGCGTGGCCAGGGTCGCCACGGTCGCCAGAGCCGCTCCGGTGCCCTCGGGATTGAAGACCGCGGTGCCGTGGCGGAGCGAGGCGACGAGGAGGCACAGGCCGACCACGCCGTTGCAGGTGATCATCACCGCCGCGAAGACCGTGTCCCGGGCGAGGGTTGCGCTCTTGTCGCCGCCGTCGACCATGAGGGTGACGATTAGCGCGACCTCGATGACCGTGACGGCGACGGCGAGGACGAGGGAGCCGAAAGGTTCTCCGACCCGGTGCGCGATCACCTCGGCGTGGTGGACGGCGGCGAGGACTGACCCGGCGAGGACCACGGTCACCAGCGCGACAACCGCGCCAGGAAGATCACGTCCCCAGGTGAGGACGAGAAGGACGACCGCGAGCACCGGCACGAGGAGCGTCCACTGGGTGGTGAGCGACCTGAGCCGAGCGATCATGCAGTGATCGTGACAGAGGCGTACGGGGTTCGCATTCCGATCCTTTCGGTGGCCGGGGTCCGGCGCCGGCGCGGCCCGGACCCCCGGTGGGGCGGGATTTCGAGCCCTGGTTACTTGAGTTCGGTCATCTCCAGGACGTCGCAGTCGGTGAAGGACGGCGGTCGCGTGCACAGCGCCGCCATCTGCTCGGCGAACTTGCCCGTCTCGGCGTCCTCGTTGTTGCGCATGGCCTCCTCGTAGGAGTCGAACTCGAGCACCGCGAGATAGCGGCCCGACTGGGTGCGGTCCTTGAGGATCAGGCGGCGCGTGGGGCCGTTCTCGCGGCCCGCGGAGCGCTTCGCCATGTCATCGGACAGCGCCTTCATCTCGTCGATGCGGTCGGTCTCGAAGTCGACGATCTGCACGTACTTCGTCGGTGTGTCCACGGTTCCTCCACCCGGCCGGGGCGCCCCCAGGGGCGGGAACGCCCAGCCCTCAACGAAGCACCGGGAGCGGCGGTCGGCAATTCGCTGCGCACCGCTCCCGTGCTGGTTGTTCCTACGTCCGGCACAGTCAGACGTCGATGCTGTTCTTCGGAGCGCTTTCACTCGCCGACTGCGCCTGCGTGACTTCGGCCGCCGCCTGCTTCCTGGTCGCCATCAGGCTGGTGATCGTGGTGACGATCAGGACCGCGCAGATCACGCCGAGCGAGACCGGGATGCTGATCTCCGGGACGTGCACACCGGACTCGTGCAGGGCGTGCAGCACCAGCTTGACGCCGATGAAGCCGAGGATGACGGACAGGCCGTACGACAGGTGGACCAGCTTCTTGAGCAGGCCGCCTATGAGGAAGTACAGCTGCCGGAGGCCCATGAGCGCGAAGGCGTTGGCGGTGAAGACGATGTACGGGTCCTGCGTCAGGCCGAAGATCGCGGGGATGGAGTCCAGTGCGAACAGCACGTCCGTCGTACCGATCGCGAGCATCACGACCAGCATCGGCGTCATGACGCGCTTGCCGTTCCGCTGGATCCACAGCTTGGTGCCGTGATAGCGGTCGGCCACGCCGAACCTGCGCTCGGCGGCCTTCAGCAGGCGGTTCTCCTCGTACTCCTCGTCCTCCTCCTCGGCCCGGGCTTCCCGGATCAGCTTCCACGCGGTGTAGATCAGGAAGGCTCCGAAGAGGTAGAAGACCCAGGAGAAGCTGGCGAGGATCGCTGCGCCCGCGACGATGAAGACGGCCCGCAGGACCAGGGCTATGAGCACGCCGAAGAGGAGCACCCGCTGCTGGTACTGCGAGGGCACCGCGAACTTCGCCATGATGAGGACGAAGACGAAGAGGTTGTCGACGCTCAGCGACTTCTCGGTGATGAAGCCGGCGAAGAACTCACCCGACGGCTGCCCGCCGCCGAAGATGAGCAGACCGAGGCCGAAGAGTCCGGCCAGGGCGATCCAGACGACCGTCCAGATGCCGGCTTCCTTGATCGACACGTCATGCGGTTTGCGGCCGATGAAGAAGTCGACCGCGATCAGGGCGGCGAGCCCCGCAATGGTCAGGACCCACAGGGTCAGGGAAACGTCCACCAGTCCTCCGGTACGTAAACGGCAAAGAATCACGTCGTCACTGCCGGAGGTCTCTTCCACCCGGGACGGGCCGACGCCCCGGGATCTGGTCCGATCCGTATTGACGGGTACGCCGCAGCAGACAGGGAGTACTCCCCTCCGTGTGAACGACAGTACCTCAATCACCAAGGATTGGTAAAGTAGCTGGCAAAAGAAAGACCAAATTCCCTGGTCGGACGACTTTACTTACGCTTGGTGCGAGCCTCGGCAACCTGTGTGAGGACGTACTGGAGCACCTGGCTGCCGGGCGGGACGAGTGACGGTTCGTACGTCCACGCATGACCGACCCAGGGGTCGGCGAGGTGGTCGTCGGGCACCGGCGTGAGTCGCATGAGTGAACGCCACAGCGGGTCGAGCAAAGGTCCGTACGCCGCGGCGTCCTCGCGGCCCGCGACCATCAGCAGATGGACGCCGACGGACGGGCCCTCGTCGGCGAGATAGCGCAGGTGGGTCACTCCACGGTCGTCGAAACCATGCGGGAAGTCGTTGACGATCAGGAGCTGCCGGGTCATGTCGAAGTCGGCCGGCAGCGACGCGGCCGCGTCCCCGCGCACCGCCATCTGCACCAGGTCGACGCGCTGCGTGAGCCGCCCCAAGACGTCCGCCACTCGCGCGGCGCCGGCCGCGGGCGGTGCCGCGAGCACGCCGCTGCGCACCAGCGGCATGAGCGCCGCCGAGCCGGAACCGGCCGGATCGATCACCTGCACGGCGAACTCCCCCACCGGATGGGCGGCCAGCAGCCGGGCCGCGAGCGCTACCGCCGTCTCCATCGCGAGGTGCCGCAGCTCGGCGGAGTCCGGGAACGAGCCGTCGAGGCCTGTCACGGCGCCGCTGTCGACCCACAGCCCCCGCTCCAGCGGCAGCCGGACCAGCAGCGGTATGCGCAGCGGGGCGCTCTCGGGCAGGTGGAGGTCGCCCAGCCGCAGGGCCATCGGGGGGTCCGTGGGCACGCGGTAGCCGTGCCAGACGGGGTTGTCCCAGCTCGCGTAGGCAGGTGGGAGCGCCGGTTCGACGACCTCGGCCTCGGCGGTGAGCTGGGCGAGATCCCGGTCCATGATCGCCCTGGCCTGGTCGACCAGTTGGGCGTGCTTGGCAGCGGCCGCCTCGCGAGCGGCGTCGCCCGTCGAGCCGAGTCTCCTGCGCGGATCGGACAGGATCTGGTCGAGTTCCTTCTCCAGGCGGGAGTCAGCGAAGTCGACGGCACTGCGGTACGCGGCCGTCGTACGCGCCAGGTCCTCGAACATGCCCCAGACCTGGTTGTACAGCCGCTCGTCCATGGACCAGCCCGCCGCGTCCCCCGCCACCGGCTGCGCGGGCTGCCCCGTCGGAGCCGGAGGTGCCTGCGGCGGAGGAGACGGCGCAGCCGTGTGGCGACGGTTCGGGTGGGTGTAGTCGATCCCCCCGCCCGCGGCGGGAGCAGACGCCCCGGCGGTGGAGGGGCCCGCCGTCGTCGCGCCCCCAGGGTTCGGGTCGCCGTACGGGTTCCGGCCGTCGTACGGAGACGCGGGTCGTGGTGGTACGGGATCGGGGGCGCCCTGGGGCGTGGGACCGGGCTGGTCGGCGCCGGACACCGGGGTCGCCGTCTGGCGGGTGCGGTCGCTGTCCGGGGTGCGCGGTGGCGGTGCCGAGACCGAGCGGGCCAGGCCTCGGGTCACCGCTTCCTGGATGCTGCCCGCGAGTTCCGCGGCCTGGGGCAGTCCCTGGTCGTTGAGGAGCGCGGCGAGGCCGCCCGCGTAGCCCTGTCCGACGGCGCGCACCTTCCATGTGTCCTGTCTGCGGTACAACTCCAGGGCGACGACGGCCGATTCGGCGTCGAGGCCGGCGATGGTGTAGCGGGCGACCCCGGTGCCGTCGAGGCCGGTGACCGTGACGGAGGGGGCGTCGAGCGCGCCGAAGCGGAGTGGGCCGCCCGCCCCGGCGGGGAGGGCGAGCAGGACGTTGACGCGGTGCACGGCCTCAGGCATGGCGGCCAGGTCCACCGCGAGACGGTGCTCGGCGGCGACCTGGCGGGAGACCTCGAGCCCGGGCAGCGTGGGTGCTCCGGGGTGAGCCACCCACTCGAGGCCGCGGGCCTTGCCGTTCTCGTCGCTGAGCGTGGCCGCCGCCACGACCGGCACACCGGCCGAGATCCGGATCTCGAGCCGGACCTGGGAGAGCGGGTGGTTCTGCCCCCGCACCAGCTCGGCCGTCATCGCCTTCGTCCCCCTGTGTCGTGTCGTCGTGCGCAGGAGCCTGCCGCCGGCCGGGCCTACAGGTGCGGCAGGATCGCCGGCATCAGGTCCTGGAACGTACGGCCGTTGGCCGGGGAGCCCAGAGCGGTCATCGTCCAGCCAGGGCCGGCCCGGTGCACCTTCGCCATGATCTGGGCGGTGTACTGGCCGCCGCCCGCGAGCGTGTAGCGGGCGAGCTCCTGGCCGTTGGTCTCGTCGACCAGTCGGCAGAACGCGTTCTGCACTTCCTGGAAGGTCTGGCCCGTGAAGGAGTTCACGGTGAAGACGATCTGGTCGATGTGGACCGGGACGCGCTGGAGGTCGACGATGATGCTCTCGTCGTCGCCGCCCTGGCCCACGCCGCCGACGAGGTTGTCGCCGGTGTGGCGCACGGAGCCGTCGTCGCTCACGAGGTGGCGGAAGAAGACGACGTCGACCGGCTGCTTGTCGGCGAACAGCACCGCGGAGGCGTCCAGGTCGATCTCCCTGGTGCGCGAGCCGAACAGGCCGCGCCGGGGAGCCGCCTGCCAGCCGAGACCCATACGGACCGAGGTCAGGGAGCCCCCGTCCTTCTTCTCCAGGCTGATGGCCTGACCCTTGGTCATGTTGACGGTCACGGCGGTGTCCCCTCTCTGGTTTCCCCTGTTGCCGCGGAGCCCGCGGTTGCCAAGAACCCTACGCACGGGCACTGACAGTGCCGAACCCCGGCCCGCGCTTTGTGTCGGTGTTGCAACACTCCGCGCATATGCCGAGGTCCGGCCGGGGGCCGGGCGGGTCAGGCCAGGCCCGCCTCCCTCATCTGCCGCAGTTCCTTCTTCATTTCGGAGACCTCGTCGCGCAGCCGGGCCGCGATCTCGAACTGGAGGTCTGCGGCGGCGGCGCGCATGCGCTCCGTCATCTCCTCGATCTGCTCGGCGAGTTCGGTCGCCGGCCGGTCCGTCGGCACCGTGTCCTTCGCCTTGCCCTTGGCGGACTTGCCCTTCGCGCCCTTGGCGCCCAGGGACGGGACGGGGGCCTTGGCTGCTCGGCCGTCCTTCGACTTGCGGTAGCCCGAGCCGAGCAACTGCTCGGTGTCGACATCCTCGCGGGCGATCTGCGCGACGATGTCGTTGATCTTCTTGCGGAGCGGCTGCGGATCGATGCCGTTGGCCTTGTTGTAGGCGACCTGCTTCTCTCGGCGGCGGTTGGTCTCGTCGATGGCCCGCTCCATCGCGGGCGTCATCTTGTCGGCGTACATATGGACCTGACCGGAGACGTTGCGCGCCGCGCGGCCGATGGTCTGGATCAGCGAGGTGCCGGAGCGCAGGAAGCCCTCCTTGTCGGCGTCGAGGATCGCCACCAGGGACACTTCGGGCAGGTCGAGGCCCTCACGCAGGAGGTTGATGCCGACCAGGACGTCGAACTCGCCGGAGCGCAGCTCGCGCAGCAGCTCGACGCGGCGCAGGGTGTCGACGTCGCTGTGCAGGTAGCGCACCTGGATGCCGAGTTCCAGGAAGTAGTCGGTGAGGTCCTCGGCCATCTTCTTGGTGAGCGTGGTGACCAGGACGCGCTCGTCCTTCTCGGTCCGCTTGCGGATCTCGTGCACCAGGTCGTCGATCTGGCCCTCGGTGGGCTTGACGACGACCTCCGGGTCGACGAGACCGGTGGGGCGGATGATCTGCTCCACGACGCCGTCCCCACGCGAGAGCTCGTACTTGCCGGGGGTCGCCGACAGGTAGACGGCCTGGCCGATCCGCTCCTGGAACTCCTCCCACTTCAAAGGGCGGTTGTCCAGGGCGGACGGCAGCCGGAAGCCGTGGTCGACGAGAGTGCGCTTGCGGGAGGCGTCGCCCTCGTACATGGCGCCGATCTGCGGCACGGTGACGTGCGACTCGTCGATGACGAGCAGGAAGTCGTCCGGGAAGTAGTCGAGCAGCGTGTTGGGCGGGGAGCCGGGCAGGCGGCCGTCAAAGTGCATCGAGTAGTTCTCGACACCGGAGCAGCTGCCGATCTGGCGGAGCATCTCGAGGTCGTACGTCGTACGCATGCGCAGGCGCTGGGCCTCCAGGAGCTTGCCCTGCTTCTCCAGGTCGGCCAGGCGCTCCCCGAGCTCCTTCTCGATGTCGTTGACGGCCCGCTCCATGCGCTCGGGGCCGGCGACGTAGTGGGAGGCCGGGAAGACGTACAGCTGCTCGTCGTCGCTGATGATCTCGCCGGTGAGCGGGTGGAGCGTGGACAGGGCCTCGATCTCGTCGCCGAACATCTCGATGCGGACGGCGAGCTCCTCGTAGACCGGGAAGATCTCGATGGTGTCGCCGCGGACGCGGAAGGTGCCGCGCGCGAACGCCAGGTCATTGCGCGTGTACTGGATGTCGACGAAGCGGCGCAGCAGGTCGTCGCGGTCGATCTCGTCGCCGACGCGGAGGGGGACCATGCGGTCCACGTACTCCTGCGGAGTACCGAGGCCGTAGATGCAGGAGACCGAGGCGACCACGACGACGTCGCGGCGGGTGAGCAGCGAGTTGGTCGCGGAGTGGCGCAGCCGCTCGACCTCCTCGTTGATCGAGGAGTCCTTCTCGATGTAGGTGTCCGACTGCGGGACGTACGCCTCGGGCTGGTAGTAGTCGTAGTACGAGACGAAGTATTCGACCGCGTTGTTGGGGAGCAGCTCGCGGAACTCGTTCGCCAGCTGGGCGGCCAGCGTCTTGTTCGGCGCCATCACGAGCGTGGGACGCTGGAGCTTTTCGATCATCCACGCGGTGGTGGCGGACTTGCCGGTGCCGGTCGCGCCGAGCAGGACAACGTCCTTCTCACCGGCCTCGATGCGCTTGGCCAGCTCGGCGATGGCCGCCGGCTGGTCGCCGCTGGGCTGGTAGGGGCTGACGACCTCGAAGGGCGCCACCGTGCGTTCGATCTGGGAAACGGGCCGCATGCCATCCACCGTACGACCCGCCACTGACAACGGGTCCGGGTCAGCGGTTCTACGGGGTGCGTGAGCTGTGGTGATCCGACTGCCAGGCCGGTTGCCGTGCTGCCTCCCGGTACGCGCCGACGGGGTGGGCGGGGATGCCCGGCTTGTGCTCGACACGGTTGCGGACGGGCTTGCCGATGACCATCAGGGGGTCGAACATCACGATGACGCCGGCGATGACGAGAAAGGCGAGAGGGCCGATCAGCAGGGGCGCGAGGAGGGCCGGAGGCGAGGCGCCGGGGGTGGGAGCGGTGTCGTGGAGGTGGACGCTGAGGGCGGCCATGCCGGTGTAGTGCATGCCGCTGGCGGCGAGGCCCATGACGAGGCTGGCGCCCACGCTCCACAGGAAGCCCCGTACCCGTCCGGCCGCCCACAGGGCGGTGATGGCGGCCACGACCGCGATCACCACAGAGGCGGCCACGGTGAGCGTGTTGTACGTGAACGTTCCGTCGACGCGCATGCCCGCCATGCCGAGGTAGTGCATCGAGGCGATGCCCAGACCGGTGACCGTTCCGCCGGTGAACAGTGCCGTTCCCGTGGCGCCCCGGTAGCCGACCATGAAGATCCCCACGCCTACCATGACGATCGCGATGCCGAGGCTCGCGAACATGATGGGTGTGTCGTAGTGGATCGTGGCGCCCTCGACGCTGAACCCCATCATGGCGACGAAGTGCATGGTCCAGATCCCGGAGCCGATCGCTGCCGATCCGAGGGCGAGCCAGGCGGGGCGGCGGGAGTGCGTGACCAGCAGGGATCTCGTCGTGCACCGCAGGCCTAGGGCCCCACCCAGGCAGGCCATCAGATAGGCCACCAACGGGGTGACGGCCCCGTAGCCGAATCCGTCGACCGTGCCCTGCATGCGCGGCTGCCCTCCACCCTCTCGTGCCCCAGAATATCCGATATGCGCCCCGTCCCAGGACCGCTCGGGCGGTCAGGGTTGTCGCAGAGAGTATGACCCCCACCGGAATGGTCGAACGATTATCCGGCAAAGAAACACGCCCTTGCCCCAGTTGTGCGGCATCAGTGAGCGGACTTCGGCAACCCCATTCAATCTGAGGCCTTCCTGCACACATCCCCCGTTGACTGTCTGCTGCCACTCTGGTGCTGTCCGTATTCGCTCGACGCGAGGAGTGCGCATGCACGCGCGCGCAGTTGCCGCCACGACCACCGCGCTGCTGGGGACGGCCACGCTGCTGGCGCCCGGCACCGACGCCAGGGCGGGCGACACCGGACAGCCGCCCACGGTCGTCGCCCACCGGGGCGCCTCGGCCCACGCGCCGGAGAACACACTGCCGGCCATCGACGAGGCGGCCCGGCTGGGCTTCTCCTGGGTCGAGAACGACGTCCAGCGCACCAAGGACGGCGAACTGGTCGTCATCCACGACGACACGCTCGAGCGCACGACGAACGCCGAGGAGGTCTTCCCCGGCCGGGCGCCGTGGAAGGTGAAGGACTTCACCGCGGCCGAGATCGCCCGGCTGGACGCGGGCAGCTGGTTCGGCCACGCGTACGCGGGCACGCGCGTGCCGACGCTGAAGCAGTACATGCGCCGCGTCGAGCACAACCACGAGAAGCTGCTCCTGGAGATCAAGAACCCCGAACTGTATCCGGGCATCGAGCAGCAGACCCTCAAGCTCCTCAGCAACGAGGGCTGGCTGGACCACGGCCATCTGGACCGGCTGATCGTGCAGAGCTTCAGCGCCGACAGTCTGCGCATCGTCCACGATCTGAGGCCCGGACTCACGACCGGCTACCTCGGTACGCCCTCGGTGGCGGACCTGCACGCCTACGCGCGCTTCACGGATCTGATCAACCCGTCGTTCGGGTCCATCTCCCGCGGCTACGTCACCGCGGTGCACGCGTACGACGGACCGCACGGCAGGCCGCTGGGGGTGTTCACCTGGACCGTGAACGACGGGGCCACGGCCCGGACCGTCGCACGGTACGGCGTCGACGGGGTCATCACGAACAAGCCCGACGTGGTGCGGGAGGCGCTGAGCGCGTCCTGAACCGCGGACGGGAAGCGAGCCGGGGCCGGGCAGCGGGTCGCGCGGGGGCTGCTTCCGGCGCCAGGACCGGATCGGACCGGCGCCGGGCGGGCGTTGTCAGTGGCGGGTCGTACGGTGGGGCGCATGGACAGCCATGGGCAGTACGAGCATCAGGTCGTGTGGGCCGTCGTGGGCACGGGCATCGGTCCGCTGTTGCTGGCGGCGACGCGTGACGGCCTGGTCAACGTCGTGTTCCACGCGACCGACGCGGTGCGCGACCGGGCGCTCGGACAACTGGCGGCCCGGCTGGGCACCGAGCCTGTCGAGGCACCCGGTTCGCCGTTGCTGACCGAGGCGATACGCCAGGTCGAGGCGTATTTCGCGGGGGAACGGCACGACTTCGAACTGCCGCTGGACTGGTCGCTGATCTCCGGCTTCAACCGTCAGGTGCTGCGCGAGCTTGCTTCCGGCGTGCCGTACGGCACGGTCGTCGGGTACGGGGACCTGGCCGGGCGGGTCGGCCAGCCGGGGGCGGCGCAGGCGGTCGGCGCGGCCATGGGTGCCAATCCGCTGCCGGTCGTCGTGCCCTGTCACCGGGTCGTGGAGAGCGACGGCGGCATCGGCGGGTTCGGGGGCGGTCTGGAGGCCAAGCGGAAGCTGCTGGCTCTGGAGGGCGTGCTGCCCGAGCCGCTGTTCTGACCCCCCGTTGCCGTCCTCAGGGGCCGCGAGCGTTTAGGAGTCCGGGCCGGCCGCCAGAGATGAGGGAGGACCGACTGACAGGAGGCGGGCGCGTGGTGCTGGTGGTGTCGGAGGAAGTGCGGGACGCGATCGGCGCGCGTCGCCCCGTGGTGGCCCTGGAGTCCACGATCATCGCGCACGGGCTGCCGCGCCCGCGCAATCTCCAGGTGGCGCTGGAGCTGGAGGAGGTCGTACGGCGGGAGGGTGCCGTACCCGCGACCATCGCGGTGCTGGACGGGCAGCCCCATGTCGGCCTGGACAAGGAGCAGTTGGAGCGGGTCGCGAACGAGGACGGGATCCGCAAGCTGGGACACCGGGATCTGCCGCTCGCGGTGGCGGCAGGGGCGAGCGGGGCGACCACGGTGTCGGCGACCGCGCTGCTGGCGGCGCTGGCAGGTGTGCGGGTGTTCGCGACGGGCGGGCTGGGTGGTGTGCACCGGGAGTGGACGGTGACGCAGGACGAGTCCGCGGACCTGGGCCTGCTGGCCCGCACGCGGATCACGGTGGTGTGCGCGGGAGTGAAGTCGATCCTGGACGTGCCGGCCACGCTGCAGCGCCTGGAGACGCTGGGTGTGGCCGTCGCCGGATACGGCACGGATCGCTTCCCCGGCTTCTATCTGTCCGACTCGGGGCACCCGGTCGACTGGGTGCTGGAGAGTCCTCAGCAGGCGGCGGAGGTCATGAGGGCGCAGGACGCCCTCGGTGGACCGGAGTCGGCGCTGATCGTCGCCAATCCCGTCCCCGAGGAGGAGCAGCTCGATCCCGAGCTGCACGCGCGCGTGCTGGCGGAGGCGCTGCACGCGTGCGGGGAGGAGGGGGTGACGGGTCAGGCGGTCACGCCGTTCCTGCTCGACTACCTCGTCCGGCACACGGACGGGGCCTCGCTGAGTGCCAACCTGGCGGCGGTGCGCGGCAATGTGCGGCTGGCTTCGCGGATCGCGGCGGCGTGGGCCCGGGGGTGACGACGGTCCGGAGCGGGGCGCTGCTGGTCGTCGGGGACGTCATCACGGATGTCGTCGCCCGGCACCGGGGGCCGCTCGCGGCCGGTACCGACACGGCCGCCGCGATCCGGACGCTGCCCGGCGGCGCCGGTGCCAACGTGGCTTGCTGGGCCGCCCACGCGGGCTGTGCGGACGTACGGCTGCTGGGGCGGGTCGGCGCGGATGCGGCGCAGTGGCACGAGCGGGAGCTGATCGCGGCAGGGGTGCGCCCGCGGCTAGTGGTCGACGCCGCGGTGGCGACCGGGACGGTGATCTGCCTCGTCGACGCGGGGGCCTCGGCCGAGCGCACGTTCCTCACGGACAGTGGCGCCTCGCTGCGGCTGGAACCGGCCGACTGGTCGGATGATCTGCTCGACGGGGTCGCCCGGCTGCATCTGTCCGGCTACCTGCTGTTCTCCGAATCGAGCCGAGCCCTGGCGACGGTGGCCCTGGGAGCGGCACGCGCACGTGGTGTGCCGGTCAGCCTGGACCCGGCGTCCGCGGGCTTCCTGATGGACCTGGGAGTGGACCGCTTCCTGGAGTTCGCGGAAGGGCTGGACGTCCTGCTGCCCAGCCGCGACGAGGCGTGCCTGCTGACGGGGCTGCCGGATCCCGCGGACGCGGCGGCCGAGCTGAGCCGCCAGGTTCCGCTGGTGGTGGCCAAGCTGGGTGAGGACGGCGCGGTGGTGGCGCGGTCCGGCGTCGTGCTTACGCGCGTACCCGCTGCGGCGGCGACCCCCCGGGACACCACGGGCGCTGGTGACGCCTTCACCGGAGCGTTCCTCGCCGCGCTGCTCGCCAGGGCTGGGCCTGCGGTCGCGGCGGCGGAGGGCTGCCGGGCCGGTTCGCTGGCGGTGGAGGGGGTGGGGGGCAGGCCTCCCGCGCCTACCGCGCCGGAAGGCGGCGAGCCCGCTGCCGGCTGACCCCGTATGTCGGCTGACCGCGTATGCCGATTGGCCCCGTATGTCGGCTGACCCCCTATGTCGTCTGCCGGCGTATACCGCCTCCCCCGCTGGCCGGGCGGCGCGAGGCCGGGAGCGTTCGCCCGGGTCCTGGGACCACGCGCCGCAGGGTCCGAGTCGGCTATGCCTTGCGGCCCCACGCCGAGATCATCGGTGCCGTGGCGAGGTCCATGCTGCCGGACGCTACGTTGGCCAGGTGCTGGTCGATGTCCTCGTCGGTGGCCAGGCCCGCGGTGACGAGCTGGTCGCGGATCTGCCGGACCGTGGCGGCCTCCAGGGCCGCACAGGCGGGCGAGGTGACCGGGAAGTACGCGTCGGCCTCCACGCGGCGCAGTCCTGCCTCGCGGAGCAGACGCGGGAGTTTGCGGCCGTAGGACAGGTCGGCGCCGCGGCCTGCCAGCAGGGTGCGGAAGCCGTTCCGCAGCCGGTTGGCGAGTTGCTGCTCGGGGCCGTACTCGTCGGGGCAGAGCAGAGGTTGGAGAGCGGGATCGGCGTCCTCGATCAGGAGTCGTCCGCCATGGCGCAGTGCCTTGATCATCGACCGCAGCGCCCTGTCACGATCAGGGACATGGACGAGGACGAGCCTGGCGTGCACGAGGTCGAAGCCCTCCGCGGGCGGCTCCTCCGTGCCCACGTCGTGAACGCGCACCTCGACCGGCGGGCGGGCCACCGAGGTGAGCAGAGAGGTGTTGATGTCGGTCGCCACGACCTTGCCGGTCGGCCCGACTTTCTTGGCCAGCCAGGACACGACGGAGGTGCCGCCGGCCCCTACCTCCCAGCAGCGCCAGCCGGGTCCCAGGCCGAACCCTTCGAGGTGCCGGAATGTGGTGGGGTCGAAGAGTGTGGCGAAGGCATCGAAGCGTTGGCCCGCCTCGGCCTGCCGGTTGTCCAGGAGATACCCGTCGGATCGCGTCATACGGCGATCATCCCAGTTGCCGCGCATGTCCGGGCCGGTCGACGCTCCGGTACGGCGGGGTGACCCCCTCGCGGCCGGGCATGCTCTGTCCACAGGCGGGAGCAAAGCGGAATGGCCTGTTCCCACAGGCTTGCCCGCGAATCTCGCGGGGCTGGCAGACTTTCCCGCGAAGGCGCGACAGCACGGCGCGGGGAGTTGCACGCGAGGGGAATCCAGATGTCCATGGCAGGGAATTTGTGGAAGGTCCGGGAGCTCGGCAGGGTCGGCGGGCTGCGCACGGTGGCGCGGCTGGCCCGGCGAGCGCCGCGGGTCGATCTGAGTCATCCCGCCCGGTCACCGTTGGGCTCCTCGGTGGTCAACTGCGTGACGTACCGGGACGGTGCCCGGGTGCCCGGGGGCAGTGATCTGGTGGACGCCGTGGAGCAGGTACGCAAGCACCGCGACGGATTCGTCTGGCTGGGGCTGCACGAGCCGACGGACCGCGAGTTCGCGGGCATCGCCGAGCTGTTCGACCTGCATCCGCTGGCCGTGGAGGACGCGGTCGAGGCCCATCAGCGCCCGAAGCTGGAGCGGTACGGCGAGACGCTGTTCGCGGTGTTCAAGACGGTCTGCTACGTCGAGCACGAGCAGTTGACGTCGACGAGCGAAGTGGTGAACACCGGCGAGATCATGGCGTTCATCGGCCAGGACTTCGTGATCACCGTGCGACACGGACGGCACGGCTCCCTGGGCCCGCTGCGTGAGGAGCTGGAGTCCGATCCGAAGCAGCTGTCCAAGGGGCCGGCAGCGGTGCTGCACGCGATCGCGGACCATGTGGTCGACGACTATCTGAACGTCACGGACGCGGTCCAAGCCGACATCGACCAGGTCGAGACGGATGTGTTCGCGGAGAACGGCGCACGGGCCGACCCCGGACGGATCTACCAGCTCAAGCGTGAACTCCTGGAGCTGAAGCGGGCGGTGGTACCGCTGGCCCGCCCGGTCGAGGATCTCGCCACACGGCCGATACGGGTGGTCGACCCGGAGATACAGGCCTACTTCAGGGACGTGCTCGACCACCTGATGAGGGCCAAGGAGCAGATCGCGTCCTTCGACGAACTGCTCAACTCGATTCTGCAGGCGCACCTTGCGCAGGTGACGGTCGCGCAGAACGAGGACATGCGGAAGATCACGGCGTGGGCTGCGGTGATCGCCGTACCGACGATGGTGTGCGGGGTCTACGGCATGAACTTCGATCACATGCCGGAGGTCCACTGGCGGTTCGGCTACCCGCTGGTCATCGGCGTGATATCCGCCGCGTGTCTGGCCCTGCACCGGGGCTTCAGGCGCAACGGCTGGCTCTGACCGGCCCGGGGAACGGCCCAGGGGCGGTATGGCTACCGGTCAGTGGGCGGTCGGGGCGGTCCTGGCGTAGACGCTCTCGGCGAAGGAAGCGATCTGATCTTCGCCCAGGTGCTCGGCCAGATCGGCCTCGCTGATCATGCCGACCAGGCGCTTGTTCTCGATCACGGGGAGCCGGCGGATCTGATGCTCCCGCATCTCCTGGAGCACCTCGCCCACGTCGGCGCTCGCCTCGATCCACCGGGGCGTGCCCTGGGCCATCTCACCGGCGGTCACCTTGGCCGGATCGTGGCCGATGGCCACGCAGCCGATGACGATGTCCCGGTCGGTGAGGATCCCTATGAGGCGTTCGTTCTGGTCGCTGATCGGCAGCGCCCCGACGTTCAGTTCGCGCATGAGCTGGGCGGCGCGGTCCAGGGTCTCGTGGGCGGGGATCCACTGGGCGCCACTGTGCATGATGTCTCCGGCGGTGGTCATGAGGTACCTCCCGATGCCGGACGGGCCGGTGCGGCGCGGGACGCACCGCAGTGTCCCGGCGCCCTTCATTCTCGCGCGCGCCGCCGGGTGTCCGCACCCTCAGGGCGTGAAGGCCACGACTTTGCGCGGGACGACGCGGACGATCGCACGGACCTCGTCCTCCTTCTCCGCGGGCGGATCGATGCCGAGGTATTTGTGCGAGAGCTCGCACGGGAGCCGCTTGGCATCGTCGGGAAGGATCTCGGCGGTGCCGCGGATCTCGACCGAGGCGTAGGGGTTGGCCAGGTCGAAGACCGAGAGGCTGATGCGGGGGTCGCGGCGGAGGTTGCGGACCTTCTGGCGGGCCTCGACGGAGGAGAAGAGCACGGTGTCGCCCTCGCGTTTGATCCAGACCACCGAGTTCTGTGGGGCGCCGTCGGGGCCGAGGGTGGCGACACCGGCGAAGTTCTTGGCGTCGAGGAGGGCGCGGACCGAGTCGTCGAAGGAGACGGGTTCGTCCCCGAAGGAGGCGGGATCACTGGAGGAGGTCGACATGACAGCACACCCTAGTTAAATGCATGCGCATATAAAAGGAGTCGGGTTGCGCGGAGTTGCGAGGGATCCGCGGTGCGCCGGATCAGCCGTTCCAGGCCGGGTGGCGAGGGTCATCGGCGCGTACCAGGACGTCGGCCGTCGAGGCGGGGTCGGTCTCGTCCTCGTACCGCTCGAAGGCGGGGAGGGTCCAGTGGTCGGCCTCGGGTGTGCGGCGGCGCAGGGCGCCCGGCGAGAGGAGGACGTGGACGGTCAGATCGAAGGGGAACCAGTGCCGGAGGAGGAGGGGGCCGTGCATCAAGAGGAGTCCGTCTGGCGGGAGTTGGACGTAGGCGCTGCGGGTGGCCCGGTCGGTGTCGGGGTCCCAGAGGTCGGGCAGGACGCGGCCGTCGGCGCCGGGTTCGAGTGGTCCGAAGACCTCGCGCCACAGGGCGGCGGTGTCGAACCAGCCGCTGTAGTACGACTCGACGTCCCGGCGGCCGTGCTCCAGCCGGAGCGAGGCGGGGCGCAGGAAACCCTCGGCGCCCACGACGAGCGAGGGACGCCCGCGCACGCGCAGCGCCTCCGCGACGCGCTCCGCGAGGTCACCCGGGCGGGCGGCCGGCGCACCGTCGAAGGCGACCCGGGGCCAGGGGCTGCCATCGGCGGCCTTCAGAGAAAGCAGCCGCTCGGCCAGCAGTTCGGCAAGCCGGTCCCAGGTGATCGCTTCGAGTCGCACAGGCCCCATGATGCCGCGCAGCGGCGGATGGGCCGGTGGGCGGGGAGCGGGGAGGCGCGGATACCGGGTGGGGTGCGGGGACCCCGGGCGGGGACGCGGGGACCGGGCGAGGGCACGAGGACCCGACGAGGGCTCGAGGACGGGCGGGGATGCGGGGATCAGGCGAGGACCCACGACCCGGCGAGGACACGAGAACCGAGCGGGGACCTGGGGAAAACGCGGCGACCGGGCGAGGGCGCGGGAGCATATGTGCGGTGACAAGCGTGTCCGTATCAGGCCGTTGACGTTCCGAGCTGTGGCGGCGGCTGCGCGAGCAGTGTTGATGGCTGCGCGAGCTTCCGTGTGGGCTCGGGATGGCGCTGGTCGACGGGGAGAAACGGGGCGGGCGGGGAAGGAACCACGTGTGGCAGGCCTCGCAACTCCCCCGTCGGCCGGGGGACTTCTGGTGATTCAGCCGGTTCGGCGGGAGAAGCAGTGCTGCGCGTGCCGGCGGGGGCCGTTGTCGCTGCTGGTCGTCGAAGACGGTGCGCCGCGCTGTCTGGACTGCGTCGACCTCGGCCATCTGGTGTTTCTGCCACGTGGCGACACGGCGCTGACCCGGAGGTCGCGGGAGGAGAGCTCGCTGTCGGCGGTCGTGGTGCGGTTCAACCGGCGCAAGGGCCGTTACGAGCGGCAGGGCGTGCTCGTCGAGGAGGCGGCCCTGGCCCGGGCCGAGGAGCGGTGCCTGGCCGACGCGGAGGCGCGGCGACGGCGCCGGGCGCGCGACGCGCGGCGCAGGGCGGCGGAGGACGTGCGCTTCGCGGACGCGTTCGCGGCGGAGATCCGGCGGCTGTTTCCCGGCTGCCCGGACGACCGGGCGCGGGCGATCGCCGCGCACGCGTCGGTACGGGGCAGCGGCCGGGTGGGGCGGAGCGCGGCTGGGCGTGCGCTGACCCAGAGGGCCCTGACGTATGCGGTCGTGGCCGCCGTACGGCATGTGGACACCCCGTACGACCAACTGCTGATGAGCGGAGTGCCCCGGTACGAGGCGCGGAGGCGGATCGCGGCGGGTGTGGAGACGGTGCTGCGCGGCTGGCGGTCAGTGGGCGCGGAGGCCGGTTGAGGCGGAGCTGTTTCCGGGCCGGAGGCGGTGGCGTCGGTGCGGAAGCTGGACGTTCGCGTATGTTTCTGCGGGCCTTGGCGATGGTCACTGTTCTCGCGTGGGAATTCACTTGAGGTGACGGTGACAGCGACGGTGGTGGGTGTGGACATGATCGAGGGGCCGTACTTCGTACTGATCCTGCTGGGGGCGCTCGGGACGGGGCTGGTGGCCGGGGTGTTCTGCGGGTTCTCGACGTTCGTGATGCGCGGGCTGGCCGCGTTGCCGACCGCGCAGGGCGTCGCGGCGATGAACGCGATCAACGTGGCCGCGGTGACACCCGCCTTCATGCTGCTGTTCGCGGGGTCGGCGGTGGTGTGCGCGATGATCGCGGTGGTGACGTTCGTTCTGTGGCCCGACGACGGGAAGGTGGAGCTGCTGCTGGGCAGCGCGCTGTACCTGTTCGGTTCGTTCGGACTGACCATGGCGGCGAACGTGCCGCGCAACGACTCGCTGGCCCGGCTGGAACCTGGCACGGCGGATGCCGCCGCGTACTGGCCGACGTATGTGCGCGAGTGGACCCTGTGGAACCACGTCCGCACGCTTGCCTCGGCCGCCGCCGCGCTGGTGTACGTGTTGGCACTCACCTGAGGGCGACCCCGAGAAAGGCCTCGTGGGGAGCGCTGTCGACCGCTCTGCGGGGGTGGCCGGGGAGACGTATCGTGGCCGGAAGGGTGCCCCTCGATGGCACACGGCCCGTCGTGTCGCGTACGCAAGGAAGACGACCATGGCCGATCCCAAGGGTTTCATGACCACGCCCCGCGAGGAGTGGCCGCGCCGGCCTGTCGCGGAGCGGGTGCAGGACTGGCACGAGGTGTACGTCCCCGGGGCGCTGCTGCCCATCATCAGCAAGCAGGCCGACCGCTGCATGGACTGCGGCATTCCGTTCTGTCACGACTCGTGTCCGCTGGGCAATCTGATACCCGAGTGGAACGACCTGGTGTCGCGCGAGGACTGGCGGGCCGCGAGCGACCGGCTGCACGCAACGAACAACTTCCCGGAGTTCACGGGGCGGTTGTGCCCGGCGCCGTGCGAGGCGGGGTGCGTGCTCGCGATCAACCAGCCGGCGGTGACCATCAAGAACGTCGAGTGCGCGATCGCCGACCGGGCCTGGACGGACGGCTTCGTGCCGCCCCGGCCGCCGGACCGGCTCTCCGGGCGTACCGTCGCGGTGATCGGCTCGGGACCCACGGGGCTCGCCGCCGCGCAGCAGCTGACCCGGGCGGGGCACACCGTCGCCGTGTACGAGAAGGACGACCGGATCGGCGGGCTGATGCGGTACGGCATCCCCGAGTTCAAGATGGAGAAGCGGCATCTGGAGCGGCGCCTGGGGCAGATGCGCGCGGAGGGAACCAAGTTCCGCACGTCCACAGTGGTTGGGCGGGACGTCGAGGCGACCGAACTGCGGGCGCGGTACGACGCCGTGGTGATCGCCACGGGAGCGACGGCGTGGCGGGAACTACACCTTCCTGGGCGGGAGTTGATCGGAATACACCAGGCGATGGAGTATCTGCCGCTGGCCAACCGGGTGTGCGAGGGAGACCTGGAGGTGTCACCGATGTCCGCCACCGGGAAGCACGTCGTGATCGTGGGCGGCGGCGACACCGGGGCGGACTGTCTGGGCACGGCGGTGCGGGACCGCGCGGCGTCCGTGACCCAGCTGGACATCTACGCCCAGCCGGGCGCCGAGCGGGACGACGACACCGAGCCGTGGCCGACGTACCCGAAGATCTACCGGCTGTCCGGTGCGCACGAGGAGGCGCGTGACCTGGAGACGGCGCCGGCTGCGGACGCCGACGCCCGGCTGTTCGCGGCGTCGACGCTCCGCTTCATCGGGGACGAGAGTGGGCACGTGCGGTCGCTGCACCTGGTCGAGGTGGACGAGCGGCGGCGGCCGTTGTCGGGTACCGGGCGGACACTCCCGGCCGACCTCGTGCTGCTCGCCCTCGGCTTCTCCGGTCCCGACCTCGAGGACGGGATCGTCGACCAGCTCGGGGTGGCGTTGCAGCCGCGTGGCACGATCGCCCGGGACCGGGAGTTCGCGACGAACGTGCCTGGCGTGTTCGCGGCGGGCGACGCGGCGCGCGGGCAGTCGCTGATCGTGTGGGCGATCGCGGAGGGGCGGGCGGTGGCGGCTTCGGTCGACCGCTATCTGACGGGGAGTTCCCAACTGCCGCAGCCGATATCGCCGTACGACCGGCCGATGGCGGTGTGACGGGCCCGGGGAGGGACGGGCCGGGGGGTGGTGAGCTGGATGAGCAGCGCTGCCAAGACGCGAATCAGCCCCGGCGGTCGTCCGTGCCCGCCACCTTGCCCGTCGACAGTGCCAGCCGGTTCCACGTGTTGATCGTGAAGATCAGGGACAGGACCTGGGCCAGTTCCCGGTCGTCGAAGTGGCTCGCGGCCTCGGTGTAGACCGCGTCCGGGACGCCGGCGTCGGCCACCAGGGTGACCGCCTCCGTCAGGGCCAGGGCCGACTGTTCCTTCGGGGTGAAGAAGTGCCGGGCCTCGCGCCACACGGCGACCATGTGCAGGCGGTCCTCGCTCTCGCCGGCCTTGCGGGCGTCGTTGGTGTGCATGTGCAGGCAGTAGGCGCAGTGGTTGAGGTGCGAGGCGCGGATCTGGATCAGCTCGACCAAGGCCGGGTCGAGGCCCTCGCGGGCGGCGGCGTCGAAGCCGATGAGGGTGCGGAAGACCTTCGGGGCGGTCTTCGCGAAGTCGAGGCGCGTGCTGTGCGTGGTTGTTTGCGTCGTCATGTGCATCAACCTACGGGCGGGAAAGACCGGCTGTAGGGTGCATTTTCATGACGGAATCGTGGGTCAATTCCGCGGAGCGGATCGGTGTCGATCTGCATCTGGAACTGTCGGGCACGGGCGGGCGGCGTGCCGCGCTGATCCGGGCGCTGCGGGAGGCCGTGCGCAGTGGGCGGCTGGCTCCCGGGACCCGGCTGCCGCCGTACCGCTCGCTCGCCGCCGACCTCGGAGTCGCCCGCAACACGGTCGCCGACGCGTACACCGAGCTTGTCGCGGAGGGCTGGCTGACCGCCCGGCAGGGCTCGGGCACCCGGGTCACCGAGCGACGCGATCGGGCCGAGCGGTGCGAGCCGTTGCGACACGCCGTACGCGTGCCCACAAAGACACCTCCACGCGCGCGTGGGCCACGCCACGACCTGAGGCAGGGCACTCCGGACGCGTCGGCGTTCCCGCGGACGGCCTGGGCGGCGTCGTACCGGCGGGCGCTCCAGGCGGCGCCCAACGAGGCGTTCGGGCCGGGTGATCCCGCCGGGCGCGTCGAACTGCGGGAGGCGCTCACGGAGTACCTGGCACGCGTGCGTGGCGTGCGTACGGAACCGGGGCGGATCGTGATCTGCTCCGGGTTCGCGCACGCACTTCGGCTGCTCTTCGGCGGCGGGGTGCTGCGTGGTCCGCTGGCCGTGGAGGCGTACGGGCTCGGCTTCCACCGGGAACTGCTCTTGGCGGCCGGGGTGCGGACGGTGCCGCTCCCATTGGACGAACACGGGGCAAGGGTCGACCGGTTGGGGCGTCAGCGGGCGGTGCTGCTCACGCCCGCGCACCAGTTCCCGACGGGCGGACCGCTGCACTCCGAGCGCCGGGCCGCCGTGATCGACTGGGCACGCGCGCGTGGCGGGGTGGTTCTGGAGGACGACTACGACGGGGAGTTCCGGTACGACCGCAAGCCCGTCGGGGCGCTCCAGGGCCTCGGCCCCGACCGGGTGATCTATCTCGGCTCGGTCAGCAAGAGCCTGTCACCGGCGCTGCGGCTGGGCTGGATGGTCCTTCCGGAGCAGTACGTCGGCGCCGTCCTCGCAGCCAAGGGCGAGCGGGAGGCGTGGGCGAGCGTCCTGGATCAGCTGGCCCTCGCCGACTTCGTGGTCTCCGGGTCGTACGACCGTCATGTGCGGCGTATGCGGCAGCGCTACCGGCGCCGCCGTGACCGGCTCGTCGAGGCGCTCGCCGCACACGCGCCGCACATCGAGGTGACCGGTATCGCGGCCGGGCTGCACGCGGTGCTCCGGCTCCCGCCCGGAACCGAGCGCTCCGCCGTCAAGGCGGCCACCTGGCACGGCGTCGCCCTCGACGGACTGGCCGAATTCCGGCACCCGGACGCAGAGTCGGCGGAGGGAATACCCGACGGCCTGGTGGTCGGCTACGCCACACCCCCGGAGCACGCGTACGCGGCGGCACTGGACGCACTGTGCGCCACAATGCCGCCGCGCTGAGCGGCACTACCCTCAGTACCGACGCGACTACCCCTTCCGCCCCACCGCCCCGTACCCCGGTATGACCCCGTCGTCCTGACCGGGAACCGGATCGCCCAGTTCGGGGTGCCAGCGGTGGACCCCTTCGACGCCCGGGGCCACCAGTTCGAGCCCGTCGAAGAAGCGGGTGAACTCCTCGCGGGAGCGGAGGGCCAGGGTGACGCCCGCCGCCTTCAGCTTGGCCGTGGCCGCCGCCGACTCCTCCGGGGTGAAGTCGGCGGTGGCGTGGGTCATCATCAGGTGGCTGCCGGCGGGGAGTTCGGACAGCAGCCGGTCGACCAGCTCGTGCGCGCCGTCCTCGTCGGAGATGAAGTGAAGCAGCGCGATCATCGAGAGCGCGATCGGACGGTCGAAGTCCAGGACGCGCCTGGCGCCCTCGATGATCGCGTCCGGATCACGCACGTCGGCCTGGAGGTACTCCGTGACGCCCTCGGACGTACTGCGCAGCAGGGCCGCCGCGTGGGCCAGCACGATCGGGTCGTTGTCGCAGTAGACGACGCGGGCGTCGGGTGCCACCGACTGGGCGACCTGGTGCAGGTTCGGCTCGGTGGGTATGCCGGTGCCGATGTCCAGGAACTGCCGTACGCCCTGCCCTGTCAGCCAGCGCGTGGCCCGGTGCATGAACGCACGGTTGACCCGGGCCATCACCGGCACCCTGGGCTCGAGGGCCAGCATCTGCCGGCCCATCTCCTCGTCGACGGGGTAGTTGTCCTTGCCTCCGAGATACCAGTCGTACATGCGCGCGGGGTGCGGCCTGCTGGTGTCGATCTCGAGGGCGGCCGTGCTGTCCTGCCCGGTCATGCGGCACTCCGTAAGTGTCGGACGCAGTTGATGATCAAGTCAGTACCAATTTAGGGAAGTTGAGTTAGACACAAAATCAATGGGCCGGTTCTGGACAGTTCAGGACACCAGGAAGTCCGCCTCTCCCGCCTTCGCTCCTTCGATGAAGGCCGTCATCTCGGCCGGGGTGTAGATCAGCGCCGGTCCGTCGGGGTCGGTCGACTGACGGACGGCGATGCGGCCGTCGGCCAACTTCATCGCCTCCAGGCAGTTGCCCCCGTTGCCACCGCTCCACGGCTTGTGCCAGCCCTCGCTGCCCAGCTCCCGCGCGGGCATGCCGTTGTAGATCCGCTGTCCGCCGAGCAGCGGCCTGGGCTGGGACTTGATGCGATCCATTCACAACTCCTTGCGGAGATCCCGGAGGATCTCCTTCGTGCGATGTGCCGTAGCGGCCTGAGCCGCCATGCGGTCCATGACCTCGAGGTGGGTCGCCACCTCAGAGCGCGCGTCCAGGTAGACGGCGCCGGTCAGGTACTCGCTGTAGACCATGTCCGGCAGTTCGGACACGGCAAATCGGAACAGCACGAAGGGCCCGTACGTCCCGGGGTGCGGCCCGTCGGCGAACGGGGCGACCTGGAGCGTCACGTTGGGCATCTTCGTGGCCTCGAGCAGCTTGTCGAGCTGCTCGCGCATCACCTCGGGGCCGCCGACCGGACGGCGCAGCGCCGTCTCGTCCATCACGGCCCAGAAGCGGGGGGCGTCGGGGCGGGTGAGCAGGTCCTGGCGCTGCATGCGCAGCTGGACATGGCGCTCGATGTCCTCGGGGCTGGTCTGGCCGATGGCGCCCGACTTCAGAACCCCGCGCGCGTAGTCCTCGGTCTGCAGCAGCCCGGGTACGAAGTGCGGCTCGTACGAGCGGATGAGGGCGGCCGCGCCCTCCAGGCTGACGTACATCGAGAACCAGCCCGGCAGGATGTCGTGGAAGCGCTGCCACCAGCCGGGCTTGTTGGCGTCCTCGGCCAACTGCACGAAGAGGTCGGCCTCGTCTTCGGAGACGCCGTAGGCCTTCAGGAGCAGCTGGAGGTACGGGATCTTGAGCGTGACCTCGGCCATCTCCATACGGCGGACGGTGGCAGGGGCGACACGGAGGATACGGGCGGCCTCCTCGCGCTTGAGCCCGGCGCGTTCCCGGAGGTCCAGCAGGCGTCGGCCGAGGACCACCTGGCCCACGGTCGGCGCGGACCGCGGCTCGCTCACGCTCCCACCTCCACGAGTGAATTCCGAACTGGATGCCGAACCAGACATCAACTGGATGCCGGCTCGATGTCGAACCAGACACCGACCCAGCCACCGAACTGCATGCTGAACCGGACACCGAACCGAACCCCGAACAAAAAGGGGTCGGAAACCAACCGTGTATCGACCACATAGTGACCGAACACCGTCCGAATCCTGACAGCCCTGCGGCGCCATTCGAAGATTCATTCGAAGACTTGCGGATCTTCGATGATCCCAACTGGCGCCGCGGGATGTGCTGTTGCGAGCAGTGTGCCACGGCCCCTCACCGCGTCACACAGCACTCTGCATTTTTCAGAGTGCTACTTGCCAAGTGTTCACGGCGGGGCGATAGTGGCAAGCGTGATTCCGTCCGCGCCCTTAGGAACAGACGCCGCCGCAGACCGCCCCGGTCTCGGTGCCGCAGCGGGAAAGACCCCTGGTGGGGTGTCTCCCGCGCGCCGGTTCCGGTTCGAACTGGCCGCACATCCGGGTTCTCCCGCTCAGGCGAGACGCCTGACGCGTGCCCGGCTGACCGACTGGTCGGTCTGCGCGGGCACCACCGACACAGCGGTCCTGGTCATATCCGAGCTGGTCACCAACGCGATCGTGCACACGGCGAGCAGCCGTGTGGTGTGCGAACTGCACGACCACGACGACACGGTGCGCATAGCCGTGCGCGATGAGGGCTGCGCCCCCGGCGAGCCCCACCCGTCCCCGCAGCAGCCCGAGGAGGAGCACGGGAGGGGACTGCTTCTCGTCGACGCCCTGTGCCAGAGCTGGGGTGCGCAGGAGCACGGTCCCGGTCTGCTGGTCTGGGCCGAACTGCCGCGCGAGGACGACGCCGTCCGCGACGGGGGCGAGCCGCGCAACGACCTGGGCTGGGGTGCCCGCCCCAAGCCCGGGCAGTCCCGGGGCCCTGGCGAGGAGGAACGGGGGCAGCGGCAACGCCGGGCGATACCTGAGGCGAGGACTGCAGAAACGGCGGAGACACGACACCCGGCGAGGCCCGAATGGCTGTGAGCGGCGCTCCCGGCCTCGGCCATGTACTCGGACTGGACACCTTGGTGCGGATGCAGCGCGGACAGCGCACCCCGGGCGCGCCCCGGCCCCTCCCTCTCCCCGATGGCATGACCGCCCCGCTGGGCTGTGACGCCGTGGCGGTGCCGGCCCACTTCGGACGACTGCTGCTGCCGCGGCTCCCCCGCGTGGGCTGCCTGTACGCCGACGCGTCGCACTGGTGGTGGATCGTTCCGTCCGACTCGGACTACGCCCTCTCCTGGCCCGCCCCGGCCCACTATGCCGCCGGCGCCCCCGTCCCCACGGCCGCACGTCTGATCAACCGGCCGGACGGCACGGTTCCGTACACCCCGCCGATCCCGCTCTATCTGGCCCTGTGCCGGGTCACCGGTACGACGCCGG
Organism: Streptomyces sp. NPDC002619; assembly: GCF_042889305.1. Taxonomy (NCBI): domain Bacteria; kingdom Bacillati; phylum Actinomycetota; class Actinomycetes; order Kitasatosporales; family Streptomycetaceae; genus Streptomyces; species Streptomyces sp. NPDC002619. The sequence continues at coordinate 80,500 of NZ_JBIAQV010000005.1, forward strand.
ACTGGTCGCGGCCCATCAGCGCGTGATCCCTGCGGGCTCTGGTCGGGGGTTCCTGGACCGACGCAGGCTGAAGCAGGGAGGTGACCGCGCCTCCCCCGTGCAGCGCACGGCCGTAGACACGCACCGCCGTACCCCCGGCGTACGCCCCACCGCCCCCCACGCCTCCGTACGCGCCCTGCCTCACGCCCGGCCGCCCCGCGATAGTGGCCGTCCGTCCATGTCCGGGGGAGGTCGATGGTGGGGAAGAGGCGCGGTCGGGTCACGCCCGAGGTGTCCGAGTCGGAGCAACTGCTGTTCGGTGGGGCCCTGCGCTACGACATGGGGTGGAACCAGCACAGGGAGGCCTTCCTGGAGTTGGACTTCCGGGCCATGGTGACGCGGTTGCCCGGCATGCTGGCCTCCAGCTTCCGGCTCGCCCGGAAGGCCGACGCGGGGGCCGCGCGGACCGTGTTGATCGCCGAGACGGGCCGGGGCGTCGCCCAGGCGGTGAGCCTGCTGGCCGTGAACAGCGTGCTGGGGCGACTGATCGGCAGCGGTGCGATCGAGGATCGGATGCGCGGCGCCGCGCCCGCCCTGGTCGCGATGGCCGCCCTGATGCTGGTGAACGCGCTGCTGCGGGCCGCGTCGACGTACGCCACGGGACGCCTGGAGCCCAAGGTGGAGCGCGTGGCGACCGAGCTGTATCTGGAGCGGGCCGCCGCCGTGGAGCTGGCCGCGATCGAGGACCACGCCTTCCACAAGCTCCTCGACACCGCCCAGTACGGCGCCATGTCCGCCCGCCGCATGATCATGTATGGCACGCGCGTGGTGAACGCGGTGATCTCGCTGGTCGCGGCGGCCGGTGTGCTCACCGTGCTGCACCCGGCGCTGCTCCCGCTCCTGCTGACCATGACGCTGCCCAGCGCCTGGGGCGCCCTGACCAACGCGCGGCGCCGCTATGAGTCGTTCCACACCTGGGTGCAGCACGCCCGCGCCGGACACCTGATCGGCAGCCTGCTGACCGAGCCCGAGGCCGCCCCGGAGATCCGGGTGCATGGCGTCGGCCCGTTCCTGCTCCGGCACTTCCGGGCCATGTCGGAGACCGCGGAGGCGGAGCAGGCGCGGCTGGCCCGGCTCGCGGCGCGCACGGGACTGATCGCGGCTGCCTGGTCGGGGCTCGCGACCGTGGCGACGTACGCGACGCTGGGCGCGCTGCTGCTGTCGGGGGCGATGGCCCTGTCCGTGGCCGGTACGGCGGTGATCGCGATCCGCACCGGTTCCGCCAGCCTGGACACGCTCGTCCTGGAGATCAACCAGCTGCACGAGGAGGCCCTGTTCGTGGGCGATCTGGAGCGGCTGTACGTGGAGGCGGCCGAGCGGGCGATCCCGGTCGGCGGGGAGCCGCTGCCGGCGGATCCGCGGGAGATCCGGTTCGAGAACGTCACGTTCAGCTATCCGGGCGAGGCCGCCCGCCCCGCGCTCGACGACGTCACGCTCACCCTGCCGCTGGGCCGGATCGTGGCGCTGGTCGGTGAGAACGGCTCGGGCAAGACGACCCTGGTCAAGCTGCTCGCGGGCCTCTACAAGCCAGACCGGGGCCGGATCCTGTGGGACGGCGTCGACGCGGCGACCGCGGACCGGCACGCGCTGGCCGAGCGGATCGCGATGGTGGCGCAGGACTTCAAGCGCTGGCCGTTCACCGCGCGCGTCAATGTGGCCGTGGGCCGCTCCTCGGCGCCGCTGACCGAGGAACGGCTGGCCGCGTCGGTCTCGGAGGCCGGCGCGGAGGGGGTGGTCGCGGATCTGCCGCGCGGTCTGGACACGCTGCTGGCCCGCAACTTCAGCGGCGGGCACGAGCTGTCCGGCGGCCAGTGGCAGCGCCTCGGCATTGCGCGCGCCGCGTACCGGCGCGGGCGCATCCTGATCGTGGACGAGCCGACAGCGGCCCTGGACGCGCGGGCCGAGCTGGAGGTCTTCGAGAAGATCCGCGCGCTGGCGGGCAGCGGGCAGACGGTCGTCCTGATCACGCACCGGCTGGCTTCGGTGCGTCATGCCGATCTGGTACATGTCCTGGAGCACGGCCACCTGGTGGAGTCCGGCACCCCGGACGAACTCCTGGCCACGGGTGGCGTCTACGCGGAGCTGTACGCCCTCCAGGCGGAACAGTTCACGACGAAGCTCCCCGAACCGAAGGCAAGTTGAGCCGTCTCAGTCACTGACGTCGCCACCCCGGACTATCACCAGAAACGTGTCCGTCGCGAGGTCCATCACGACCTCGGCGGGCAGGCCTTCGAGGCGTCGCGCGTGCGCGAACTCCTCGGCCGGCCACGAGCCTCGCGGTCCACCGGCGGGAAAGCGCTCGAGCACCGTTCGCCCGTACACCATCCTCCTCCTCCAGTAAGCGTCGTTCTTGTAGGAGTTAACGCTCTGGAGGGGAAAAACGCCTCGCCCGGTCACGGGACTGAGACCTAGTCGACATCGACTCGACGCGGAGGGTGAGAGTCTGTTGACTTTCCGACACTTCGGGAACCGTCCGTGTCAGTACTCGTACTCGCCGTGTCAGTATTCGTACTCGTCGTGATAGCGCACGCGGTCACTGCCGTCCGGCGTGCGCCCCAGTGCCGTCAGGTCCAGCAGCCCGCCGATGGAACCGAGCCCTTCGAGTACGCCCTCGGACGCCGAGTACGTGTGGAACACGCGGTCGTGTTCGCGCAGGAAGCAGCTGAGGCCCGGCCGCTCGACGAGTCGCCCGTCCTGCTCGAGGGTCACCTCGAAGTCGCGGTTGAAGTCGTTGTCGTACGACGAGAGCCAGGGCACCGTCCAGCCCATGCGCGCCTTGAACGGCAGGATCTTCGTGAACGGCGCCCGGGAGACGGCCGCGAAGGACGTGTCGCGCGCATACAGGTGCGCGAGGTGTCCGATCTGGTCCAGGAACGCCGAGCAGTTGGGGCACCCGGCTTCCCACTCGGGCGCGAACATGAAGTGGTAGACGACGAGTTGGCTGCGTCCCTCGAAGAGGTCCAGCAGGCCGGCCTTCCCGTCGCCGCCCTCGAAGACGTACTCCGTGTCGACCTCGACCATGGGCAGCCGGCGCCGCTCCTCGTCGAGCACGTCACGCGCGTGCCTGACCGCCTCCTCCTTGACGAGCAGTTCCGCGCGTGCGGCGCGCCACTGTTCACGCGAGACGATCTCCGGTTGCGGCATGGGTCCCTCCTGTACGGCGGTCACGGCGACACGTTGTGGGTGGTGACCGAGGGCGAGGGGGGAAGTCATCGGTCGGGAGGTAGATTTTTTTTCGCGAGGCCACAGAGCGTGCGTCGGCTCAGGTGTCGTACTCCTGGATTCGCCGGCCGTGGCTCCGGTCGACGAGCGCGGGCAGCCGTGACTCCAACTCCCCTACGACATCGGGCACATCGATGGTCAGCAGTTCGCGGTCGCGCATCAGGATGCGGCCGTCGACGACGGTGGTGCGCACGTCGGAGGAGCGGGCGCTGTGGACGAGTGTGGCGGCCAGGTCGTGGACGGGCCGGGTGTGGGGCCCGGTGAGGTCGACGAGGACGATGTCGGCCCGGTGTCCGGGAGCGAGGGCGCCGATCCGGCCGCGGAGACCGATTGCCCGCGCGCTCTGCAGGCCGGCGTGGTGCAGCGCTTGACGGGACGTCAGCCAGCGGGGGTCGCCTGCGACTGCCTTCTGGACGAGGGAGGTCAGGGCCATCGACTCCCACACGTCGAGGGAGTTGTTGGAGGCGGCGCCGTCCGTGGCGAGTCCGACGGGCACGCCGGCGTCGCGCAGCGCCCGGATCGGAGTCGTTGTGGGCCAGGCGAACTTGAGGTAGCCGCGGGGCGCGGTCGCCACCGCCGTACGGCCGCCCGTGCGGGCCAGGAGCGGCAGGTCGCGGTCGAGAATGCCGGCGCCGTGGGCGATGAGCAGGTCGGTGTCCAGGAGCCCGGTGCGGTCCAGGACCTCGATCGGGGTGACGCCGTGCCGGGCGAGGCTGGTGTCGGTCTGGTCGCGGTTCTCGGCGGCGTGGAGATGCACGGGCAGTCCGTGCTCGCGGGCGAGTTCGGCGGTGGCGGTGAGGTCGGCGTCGGTGACGGTGTAGGGGGCGTGCGGGGCGAGGGCGGTGGTGATGCGGCCGTCGGCGCCGCCCCGGTGGCGCAGCGCGAACTCCAGTGATTTTTCCCGCCCTTGGGGTCCCTGCGAGGAGAAGTAGGCCTGGCCGAGGTGTGCCCGGATCCCGCACTCGGCGACGACGGCGGCGACCGCGTCCATCGCGAAGTAGTGGTCGGCGAAGCAGGTGACGCCACCCCGGATCATCTCGGCACAGGCGAGTCGCGCGCCCAACTCGACGTCCTTCTCGGTGAGGTTGGACTCGACGGGCCAGACGACGTCGTTGAACCACTCCTCGGTCGGCAGGTCCTCGGCGAGACCGCGCAGGGCGACCATCGGCGCGTGCGTGTGGCAGTTGATCAGGCCGGGCATCGCGACCTGTCCCCGGGCGTCGATACGGTCGACGGCGGGCAGTTCCCGTACGGCCTCGGTATCGGTCACGGACTCGACGGCACCGTCCCGTACGACGATCGCCGCGTCCTCTCGGAATCCGATGCGTTCTTGATCGTCGTGCACAAGGGCGGTGCACCCCGTGATGATGAGATCGGCGGGAGCGGGACTCATTGCGCCAACGTACGGCAGTGTCGGCAGGCCGCGTGAGCCGAACCGCGCATCCGGCCCTGGCTCTGTCGCGAGGCCGGTCCGGGCGAGCACTCTGGGCACACCACAGCCCGCGTCCGGCTTCGGAACTTCGGTCCCGCTTCGGGAACTTCCGTCCGGCTTCGGGAACTTCGGGAAGGAGCCCGGCATGATCGTCGGCACCTGGAACCTCGAGAACCTCTACCGTCCCGGTGGCCCGTACGGCCCCAAGGACAAGGCCGCGTACGAGACGAAGCTCGCCGACCTCGCCGGCGTGATCACCGAGCTCGACCCGGCGCTGCTCGGCGTCCAGGAGGTCGGCGAGCCCGGCGCCCTCGAGGACCTGGCCGGCCTGCTGAACGGGACCTGGCATCTGGCGCTGTCGGAACATCCCGACGGCCGGGGCATAAGGGTCGGCTTCCTCTCCCGGTCGGAGCTGCGGGTGGCGTCCGACACGGCAGCGTTCCCGGCGAAGCTGCGGCCTGTGCAGGCGGACGACTCGGGGCAGGCGGTGGCGCAGGCTGGGCGCGGCTTCCTGGCGGTAGCCACGGAAACCCCTGCCGGACCGCTGACAGTGGCCGTGGCGCACCTCAAGTCCAAGCTGCTGTCGTACCCGGGCGACCGCTTCGTGCCGCGCGACGAGGGCGAGCGGGCGCGCTTCGGGGCGTACGCCCTCTATCGGCGGGCCGCAGAGGCGACGGCGCTGCGGGCGCTCGCGGACGATCTGCTCGACGAGGAGGGCCGTTCGCGGGACGTGGCCGTCCTCGGCGACCTCAACGACGAGGTGCAGGCCGCGACCACCCAGATCCTGCTCGGCTCACCCGGCTCCGAATTCGGCACCCCCGGCTACGACCGCCCGGACCAGGGCGACGCGGTACGGCTGTGGGACGCGGCCCTGCTGATACCGGCAGCCGAGCGTTACTCCCGCGTCAACTCCGGGCGCCGCGAACTCATCGACCACGTAATGGTCAGCCACCACCTGGCGCACAGGGTGACGGAGGCGGGCACCGGGCTGCCGGGGGCGGGCGCGCCGGCGTTGCCGTCCGTGGGGGCGGACCCGGCGGCCCGGCGCGGGGCACCGGGGTCGGATCATGCGCCGGTGTGGGTGCGGATCGGGTGACGGTCCTCACACCGAGACCGGCAGCACGCTGAGCCCGAGCCGCTCCCTCTCCAGCTCCAATTTCCCGATCAATTCCTCAAGTTGCCGGGTGTGGCGCGCGGTGAGGCGGCCCGTGTCGTCGAGGTGGACCGCGCAGGCCGTGGTCGTGTCGACGAGGCGTTCGAGGGTGGCCGCGACGGTGTCCGTGCCCTCGGTGTGCCGGGCGAGGTTGGGTAGTTCGGCGGCGGAGAGGGCGATGGCGGCTCGGGCGGCGGCGAGCGTGCTGTAGGCCTCACGGCGCAGGGCCCACCGCTCGGCCCGGTCGCCGGAGCGCTGGGCGCGTAGGGCGTGGGCGAACCAGGGGGGTGGTGCAGGGAGGGCGCGGGACACGGGGCTCCTGTCCGGACGAGGGCGAGGTATGCCTTCGGGCGATGGTGGCCGGGGTCGTGTTCCAGCGTAGGCGAGTTGTGCGGAGGGGACGCGGCGGGCGTATTTCCGTGGCGTGACAGTCGGCGGGAGATACACGTTCTTTATGTTCACGGTGAACGCGAGCGGACCCGAGGGCGTAGCCTGCCCCCGGGTCCTGGAATGCCACCCATCTTCACACGCCGGCGCGCTTGAGGACCCGGGTCAGTCATGAAGTCGTCGCGTCCTGCCTTTGGACCACCGCGCATCGAGCTGCGCGGGCAGGACTTGAACCTGCATTTCGACGTGCTGGGGCCCGAGCCCGGTCGATCCGGCGATCGGCGGCGAATGCTGAGTCTGGAGCGAGAGTCTGAGATTCACCGCGGTCCGTCCCGTACTTCCTTGGTGGGTACGGCCGCTCATCACGACAAGCTTCAGCTTCAGCTTGCGCTCCTCGCGCACCCCGGTCACCAGGGCCGGGGAGTCTGTAAGGGCACGTGAACGCTACGCGCCCCGCTGTCCGAAGAGGTACCCGAACACGGTGTCACCGACCCGCTGGTCGACGACATCCGCGCCGTTCGCCTCCTCGCGGGCGAACTTCACGGCCTGCTGCAACTTCTCGACGCGGTCGAGGAGTTCGTTGACACGGCGGGCGGGGAGGGAGCCGGAGAACTTCACGGTGGTCCAGTGCCCCACCGGGATGTCCTCGTAGTAGACATCGACCTGCGCCGGGTGCTTCTCGGTCGCCTCGGCCTTCACATGGTTGCGCGGCACCTTCTTGGTCCGCACCGTCCGCACCGGCTCCGTCTTCCACGCGTCGGTGGAGGGGTCCTGCATCCAGGACTCGGAGGCGTCGAGGATCGGCAGCTTCCGCACGAAGGTGTGGAGGTCGACGAGCTGCTTCTCGAGGAACAGCAGGTAGGACACGGGCACTTCGGCCACGAGCACCCGGCCGTCCACCTTCACGTCGGCCCGCGCGGTGCAGTTGGCCCAGTCCTTCGTGGCGGTCACGTCGAACAGCCGCGTCAGCGTCGCCGCGGTGTCCCGCAGCACGTCCTCGGCCTTGACCTGCACCCGCGTGGACTCGGGCGGCAACTGCTCGCCCTCCTCGTCCTTCGGCTGGTAGGTCCGCGAGATACCGGCCAGCAACGCGGGCTTCTGCAGACCGTGATGGGCCGCCGTCAGGTCCTGATGAGCCTTGGACTTGATGCCCTTCTCGACTGCGATGATCTGATTGAGTTTCGCCACGACAAGGACCGTAGCAGCGGTAACCGCCTTGTCCCGAAGGATTATTCGAGGGTGAACGGGTCCCCGGGCAGTGTCTGCCTCTGGTCGGAGAAAAGCCCCTCCGGCGGTTGCTCGATCGGCAGGGGCTCGTGGCCCTGGTGGCCGTCGGCGCATCGGGCGAACGGTCCGGTGATCGGGTCCATCAGGGCACGCACATGCGGATCGACGTGGTGGGTCCACCAGTTCGACATACCCAGTCCCGCGTCCCAGCGCAACGCCTCCCAGGCCCGCCATACGGAGTCCAGCCGAGAGAGCGCCTCGGCGTGGCGGTACCACTCCGTGCACCACACTCGCCCGGATTGGGGAGTGGGACTCGGGACGAAATAGATGAACCGGTCCTCGACGAATTCGGCGACATTCGGATAGAACAATTCCGACGGGCGGGCGGCGCTCTCCTCGTCCCGTCGGATGTCCTCCACCGACTCGTCCCGCTCCTCCTCGTGGAGTGGTGATGTCATGGCGTCATGCTCCTCATCGCAGTCGTAAGTCATCGGCCTCGGCGTGGTGGCCGATGCGGTCCAGAACCATCGCGAGCCTGGTGACAGCCCATCTCAGGTTGGCCTGCCTGCTCGGATCCCGGTCCACCACGTCCTGATAGAGGCGGACGGCCCGGCGCGCGGGCCCCACCGCTCGGGCGCCCCGGCGCACATCGTGCCGAGCACTCAGGCTCAGCGTTCCGGCCAGTCGGGAGAGGAGGTAGGCGCTCCGGTCCGGCGCTTCGCCGGGGCGCCCGGTCAGCGTCCGGCAGAGCTCCTCCGCCTCGAGCGCGGTGCGCCAGGCCGCGGCCGTCTCCCCTGCCATCGCCCGCCCGTCGGCCAGTCGCAGGAGAGCGAAGCAGAGGTAGCGCACCTGCTCTTCCCGGTCCGTGCCGAGCAGTCGGCGCCGAAGGGGCACCTCGTGCTCCGCGATGCGGACGGCGTCGCGGTAGCTGCTCGTCTGCAGCAACGCACGGCACAATTCCGCACAAGTGTCGGCCAGTCCCGCCTCATGTCTCGCGTCGCCGGCCGACAGCTCCACACGCAGTTCGTACGCCTCCCGGAGCACGGGAACCGCCCGGTAGACCGTCGACCGGGACCTCAGGTAGCTGGCGCCCAGGTCGTGCAGGCAGTAGGCCAGCCCCTCGCGCCCTTCCGCGTTGACGCGGGACCGTCGGCGGTACTCGGGCAGAGCCTGACGCAGCAGGATGCGCGCCGCGACCTGACGGTCGTGCCTCTGGTACAGGTCGGAGCCGTCGTGGAGGCCGAACGCATGGCTCTCCGAGTAGAGGCTGGGGGCGTACCTGCTGAGTCGGCTCCGGATGGCGAGGGCCTGGTTCAGGGCGGCGAGCGCGTCCGCCGAGCGGCCCAAGGCGTCGTAGGACTGGGCGAGTTTGAGGGCAATTCCGGACTGGGAGTTCAAGTCCCTTGCATTGAGCGGCAGTTCGGAGCCCGCGTAGATCCGAAGGGCCTCCTCGTATCCCTCCGCCGCTGCCCGGTCGTGTCCGGCACGCGCCTGGAACGTGGCGAGCGTGCTCACCGAATCGGCCAGGCTGGGCACGGTGATCCCGTACGGATCGCGCGCCAGAGCCCTGCGATGCCCGATGGCCTCCTCGATGGATTCCAGCGCAGCCTCGTGATCACCGTCGTCGAACTGCTCCCAGGCCAGGTTGTGCAGCAGCTGAGCCAGGTTGGAGCGGTGGACCTCGGGAAGCTCCTCGGCCAGCGGGCGCATCAGGGCTATGGCCTCCTGTGCCAAAGCCATCGACGCGCCGACAGGTGCGGAGGCGTTGCTGAGTTCGACCTCCAGGCCCTTCAGTGCCTGCGCGAGGTCCGCGGCGTAGGCGTCCTGGTTCTCCATCGCCAACCGGCGAGACGCCTCGACCGCCTCCTCGCTCAGCGGCAACGCCTCCGCGTGGCGCTGAAGGCGCCAGAGGCTCGTGCCCCGCTCCGTCAGCGCCGCGGTGAGCAGGATCGGGTCCAGATCGGGGTGGTCGGCGGCCAGCTTGCGGGCACGCTGGAGGGCCTCGTCCGTGTACTCGTCGGACTTGGCAACCTGGTCGAAGCGGATCGTGCTCGGATCGAGCCACCAGACCACCCGTGACAGGTTGACGAGTGCTCGCACCAAGCCGCGCTCGCGTTTCTCCCACTCCTCACCGTCCGCGTCCGCCAGCGCGCGGAAGAGGTCCAGCGCCCGCCGGCCGGACTCGTGCGCGTCCGTCAGGCGCCCGGTCATGCGCGAGGCGTACGACAGAGTCAGCAGCGAGTCGGCCCACTCCGTGCGGTGGGTCACCGACCCGTCGTCCGCCAGCCGTTGCCGGATCGCCGCCGCTTCCCCGGCCGCCGCCCTGGCGTCCGCCCAGCCGCCGACCGCCAGTTGTCGCTCGGCGAGGTTGTGCAGTGCCCACGCGCGGTCGCGGAGCGCCTGCGAGTCGTCGCCGGTGGCGTGGCACAGCCGGCTCAGTTCGCGGGCGACGTCGAGTGCGTACTCGCGCAGCACATGGGTCTGTTCGGGCAGCGCGTCGGAGTGTGCGCGGAGCATGGCGGCGGTCAGCGGCGCCTCGGCGGGGACCGTGCGCAGGGCCTCGCGCAGCCTGTCGACCACGTCGCGCGCTTTGTCCTTGCGGTTCTCGTTGGCGTGTGCCACGGCGGACCGGGCCAGCACGGTGAGGGTCTGCACCCGCTGGTGATCCGGGGCCAGAGCGAACAGTCGCCCGAGCGGCCCCGTCTCGCTGATGATCTGTTCGGAGGCGTGGAACTCCGCCAGCCGGTCCGGCTCGAGCCGGCCCCAGTAACGGCCCTCGGGCGGTGGATACAGGTCGCGCAGCCAGGCGACGACGTCCGCGACCAGCCGCGGCGGCCCGTCGGGCAGCAGCCGGTCGATGGTCGCCCGCGCCTCCCGCTCGTCCCGCGCGGGACACAGCACGGCCGCCGCCACCGCGTCGAGCAGTTCCTGCTCCCGAGCCCCCATGCCCCGCCCACCGGCGGTGTCCAGCCAGTACGTCTCCTCGTGCTTCAGGAGTTTGGCCTCCAGCGCGTCCTCGTCCCGCTCGGGGATCCGGACGTGGCGCAGCAGCGCGGCCAGGGCCGCCATCTGCACGGTCAGCGCCGTCTCGCCCCTCGAGCCCTCCCTGGGCTGGGCGGACGGAAGGGCATCCACGAGCCCGGGCCAGTCGATGTCCGAATCGCCGGTCACCTCCGCGAGGCGGCGGGAGAGATCCCGGGCCGCCGCCCGGAACGCCCGCTCCCGGCCGTCGGCGCCGGGGCTGAGCGCGTGCAGCCTGATCTCGGGGAGGGCGCCGGTCGCCCTGATTCCCCAGGAGCCGAGCGAGCGGGCGAGCAGCAACAGACGCACCGGATACCCGGACTCCTCGGTCTGCTCCCGCAGCTCCCTGACCAGTTCGGGCCGGGTCTCGGCATAGTCGACGACGAGCAGCAGCGGATGCTGGACCATGCGCAGCGCGCGCAGGCCCTCCGGTTTGCGGAGCACCTGACCGGCCACCCAGCCCTGGTCCCGCATCCGCGCCATCAGCTGCCGCGCCAGCCGGGTCTTGCCCTGACCGCCGGGGGCGGTCAGCACGCGGGCCGAGGGGGCACCGTCCGGATCCGTCAGGCACCACCGCTCCAGCTCGGCAAGGGTGTCCTCCCTTCCGTGGAACGACACCACCTCGGCGTCGGCCCGCAGCAGCATGGTGGGGGAGGTCAGCTCCCGCTTGGGCGGCGCGGGCTCCAACAGGCGGACGAGTTCGGCGGGTTCGGGCTGCGGGTCGGCGGAGGTCGCCTCGCGGACCACCGCACGGAATTCGGGGCAGGCCAGCAGGTCCTCGCTGCGGGTGTACGTCAACCGCGTGCCCACGTCCGGTCGACGGTCCTCCCAGACCACGCCGAGCAGCAGCTTCTCGTCGGCCAGGAGGACGGCGGCGCCCGACATCCCGGACCAGTGGGTGGTGTTCCGGGCGGTCTCGGGGTCGAGCCCCGTGGTGTCGTACGCCAGCAGGCCGGCGTTGTCGAGGATCTCGAAGGCCTCACGACCACCGTGCGGCCTGACCCGGCCGGTCAGCTTCACCCTGCCCCGGCTGATCTCCTTCTCCGGGCCCTGGCCGGTCTCCGTCCGCTGCTGCCGCGGGAATCCCACGGCGGCGACCGGCACTTCGGCCCCGCTCGTCACACAGCGACCCCAGCGCTGCGGGCGGCGGCCTCGGGCACCGCGCAGCGTCTCGGGCGCCTCCCAGTCCCGGACCTCGGCCGGGATCTCCAACAGGGCGGCGTCCACGGTCTTGTCGAGGCGTCGCCACCGCTCCACGACGGGGAAACGCGCGGCCGACTCCGGTAACGCGACGGTGATCTCCCCCGGTGTGTCGGGCTCCGGCAGCAGATGCGCGGCGGTCAGGACCAGCCGCGGCGCGATCAGATACCCGCTGCCGAAGCTCGCGCCGCGAACCTGGACGACCCGCTTCTCCTCCATCAGCCAGCCCCCGGACTACTCGACGTCGCCCACGGCCACGTTCCCGCCCCCGCGTTGCTCCGGGTTCAGGCGCAGGGTCACGCGCTGAGCCGACCGTACCGAGCGCTCCCCGCGGGCGTTGGCCTCCACGACGCCGAACCGCAGCGCCCCGCCGCCGTTCCGCGTCCGCACCAGCTCGATCTCGAACTCCGCGGTGATCTCGCCCAGCACGAAGCGCAGTTGGGAGTCCTGGCCCCGACGCTGCGCCTCGGACAGCTGGTCTCGCAGCACGTCGATGGCATCGGCCAGGTCCAGCCAGTCCTCGTCGTTGCCCCCGCGCGCCATGCCCCAGCCTCCGTTGCCCAAGGGAATGATCCCAACGCGCTTCATTGTCACCCGCGGCACCCGCTCGTGCACAGCGCTTGGGTGATCAGAAGTCGAAGAGTCTCTCCGCCTCCGACACACCACGGATCAACGCTTCCGGTCGGGCCGACAGCCCCCCGATGACCGTGTCGATCTGCCGCAACCCGGCCCGCTGCAGCAGCAGTTTCTCGTTCGTCACCCACTCCCCACGTGCCGCGAGCACTGCGTGGGCGGGCTCCGCGGCGGCCACCGCCAGCGCTCCGGCGACCTCGGTGAGGCGGCCGTGCGGGGCGCGGTTGGCCTTGGCGTAAGCGGTCGTCGTGAACGACGAGGAGCAGTACTCGATCTGGCCGAACGACCGGGAGAACGCGCTCGGTTGGCGGGACGAGGGGAAGACGGGCACCAAGGAGGAGTGCATGGAGTACATCAGGAAGGTCTGGACGGACATGCGGCCACCCAGCGTGCGCCGCCAACTGGAGGGGCCGGCGTAGGTCCGCTGGCTCCGCCGTGGTCACGGCCAAACCCCGACGTGCGCCGATTCACCACTTCGGGCGATGATCACGCTTCCGTCCCACTCGTCGGCTACGCCGTCGACGCCCCCGCCGAGATCGACGGGGTGGGCGTCGTGACGCTCGACTTCAAGGGTGGGATCCGCACCCGGTCGAGAAGACCGGCACCTCACTCGACCGGCTCGTTCTACGCGAACATTTCGTCCGCCAGCTCCAGGAGCCGGTCGACTTCACCCCCGCCGACTCGCCGGACAAGCCGCTCGCGCAGCCGAACCCCCAGGAGTGATCACACACAGGTATACTCACATTACGTAATCAGGTAAACACACTTGGTAGTCGATGAGGAGAGGGAGCGATGACCGAACTCACGGGAACGCTGCGGAAGGCCAGGGAGACGGGCATCATCGTTCTGGGGCATCGCAGCAGTTCGGTGCCGTTCTCGTACGTCGCGGACGGCTCGGGACGGCCGGTGGGCTTCTCGCACGAGGTGGGGCTGCTGGTCGTCGAGGCGGTGAAGACCCGCCTGGGCTTGCCCGATCTGACCGTCAGGTACGCGGCGGTGACGCCGCAGAGCCGCATCACGCTGGTCCAGAACGGGACGGTCGATCTGGAGTGCGGCACCACCGCGCACACCTCGGATCACGCCAGTCAGGCCGGATTCTCGACCACCCTGCTCCTGGACGACGTACGCGTGATGGCCAAGGCGGGCTCGCCCGGTGCGGGCGGAGCGATCGCTGATCTGACGGGCCGGAACGTGGTGGTCACCGCCGGCACCGTCGCCGAACGGCTGGTGAAGGCAGCCAACGCCGAGCAGCAGCTCGGCATCAACGTCATCGTCGCGCAGGACGTGGGCGAGGCCTGCCAGATGCTGGAGCTGGGCCGGGCGGCGGCCCACGTGGAGGACGGCATGGTCCTGGAGGCGCTCCGCGCCACGAGGGTCAGGAAGCCCGCGGACTGGGTGGTCGTCGAGAAGCCCCTGCGGCGGGTGGCGCACGCGTTCATGCTGCGCAAGGAGGACGACGCGTTCGCGGCCCTCGTCAACGAGACGGTCGCGACCGCGCAGACCGACGGCACGATGGCCAGCCTGTACGAGAAGTGGTTCGAGCACCCCGTCCCGCCGAGGAACACCCCGGTCGGCCTGCCCCTGACCACGGAGAACAAGACCCTGTTCGACACCCCGACCGACAAGCCCTTCGACTGACCGTCCGCGCCCGCTTCCGCATGAGCTTCAGCCGCCGCCCGAAGCCGTGGACTCCCCCGCGCCCAGGGTCCGGCGGAGCCGGGCGGTGACCTCGGCGGTGCCCTGGTCCAGGTGGCGACGGTAGGTGCTGAAGGGGACTCCGAGCCGGGCGTGGCGCCGCGTTGGGTGCCGGGCCGGTCGTCGGTGCAGGTGGCGGTCAGTGCCCGCTGATACTTGAGGGTGGTGAGGTCGCCGCCCAGTGACTCCAGTACGTCCAGCAGTGCGCGCCGCAACGCGTCCCCGCGGTCGGACGGGGCGGTGCCAGTGACGAAGGCGGCCAGGGGGCTTGCGGCCAGTACTTCGGGGTGATGCCAGCCGCGCAGGGCCGACCGGACGGCGCCCGCACCGAAAAACACCCGACCCCGCAGCCCTACTGAATCGAAATCGTCAAAACGCCCGCCAATTCACAGACCGCAGTGACGACGACGGGCAGAACGTAGCCCGCCGCCATCACGGTCGTACGTATCAGCCGCCGTTTCAGTGGAAGAACCAGCGAGTCGTCGGCGAGTGACGCGAGCCGGAGCCGCTTCTCCTCGCTCGGGTGCTTGGCCTGCAAGTCCTGGAGAAACTCCGCCATATGAGAGGTGGTTTCGGCGTCCCCGCACGCCTCGGCATCCGCGCGCAGCTCCTGAACGAGCGGGATGAGCCGTGCCGCACGCCGTACGCTCATGACCCCCAGTGTGACGACGCCGATGGCGCTGACGCCGACGACCAGCAGGTTCCCCACCAGCGAGGAGACCGGCGCGACATTGAGGAACGCCAAGCACTGCCCGACACCCGGGCATATGGCCAGGACACGCCGTTTGCCCGGGTCGTCGTGCCGTACATGCGAGACCTCGTGCAGCAGCCGGACCGTGGTCTTCGGGTCGCGGCGCAGCCGTGGCCGCCATTCCATGGGAATGACCACGACGGTGTCCGGGTCCCGCAGATTCAGCCGGACCTGCCGGGAACCGTGTATCCAGGCGAAGGGGAGCATGGCGATCACGGCACAGACGAGGAACACGGTGAACACCGCGGTGTCGGTGAACTCCGAGATCCTGTCCTGGAAGACCGCCAGGGCGATCCCGGCGACGCCGCCCACAGCGAACAGCACCCTGTAGCGAGGGACGGTCCAGTCGTTCATCCGGCCCATCCGTCCCGGTGCCGGGCGGGCTATATGACGCGCCCGCAGGTTCCCCTTCGGGTCCCAGACACTCACGGCACGCAGGCGCTCCGGATCCAGCCCGGCCGAGACGAACACGGCGCGCACCCGCGCCCATCCCGGATCGGACCACACCACGGGGCGGTATTTCGTGCCACTGAAGCGATGGTTGTACGAATGCCTGGCCCAGGCCTGGAGCATCCCCAGCAGCACGACCGCAACGGGCAGGAAGCCGGCCGCGATGCCGTACAGCAGGACAGCGAAGCGGTTGGAGACCGGGTGATCGTCCTCCTGGCCGATGGTCACCACGGCCAGGGCGAAGAGTACGAAGGGTGCGAACAGAACTGCCCACAGCAGGCGGAGAGCGTGAGTGAGCGAGCGCGCCTGGCGCGACCGGCCATGGGCGACCGGTCCGATCGCACCAGTGGTGCGGCCGGCTGCCGTCTCCATGCTCCTACGCCTGGTCGGTCTGACGGCTCTCGGCCCTGGCCCACGCCTCCAGTTGGGACCGCACGATGACGCGCAGCGTCTCCTCGTCGAGTGCGGCCGACGCGGGCAGCCGAGGCGCGATCGCGTCGGCGACGTCGTCCACGGAGGGCTGCCCCGGCTCGTCCCCGCGGAGCAGCTTCACCACGAAGGCCACGGCCTCCCTGATACCGCGCTCGACAGCCATGTCGGTGACCACGGACACGACTTTGACCGCGAGCTGTCCAAGGAGGGTGAGCCCGATCCCGAGGAACACATGGGTGTCGGCGATGCCGGCATCGGCGTCGTCGAGCGGGGCCGACTCGTCCCCCGGAACACGGCCGGTCTCCCGCAGGTCCTCGGCGAATTCCTCGAACAGGTCCTCCCGGTCCTCCGGAGCCACCACGGCGGCCGACGCGTCGACCATGGCGAGGATCCGTTCGACATCAATGGCGTTCGAGCTGTGCATGGTCCCCCCTTGTCACGCGCATCGCGCGCGTGTCGGCCCCCTCGGCGCGCTGCGCCGGACGCACGGGAGTGTATCGCCGGGATCCTCCCGCTTCAGCCGGATTCCCTGCTTCCGGACAACTCGCTGATCACCACCCCGGCCGCCGTGCAGGTGCGCGGCAGTCCGACGCAGTACGTCACGACGACCTGCGCCCTCACCGACTCCGACACCCGCCTCGCCCTGGAGCTGTTCCTCGGGCGCCCGGAGAGCGGGATCTTCCGGGTCCCTGCTGTTTGTCGCCGCGACGCGCTCGTAGCAATCGGAGATGCGGGCGGAAGTGGAAATAGGGATGCGGGCGGAAGCGACGGCCCGGATGATCGGTGGGTTGCCCGCCGTCCACGCCAGGAGTCCCCGTGATCCAGCGCGTCACCGCTCCCGCCCTCTTCCCGCCCCCGACCTACTCCCACGCCTCCGTGGTGGAGGCGGGCACGAAGCTCGCGTTCCTGGCCGGGGCCGTGCCGCTGGACGCGAAGGGGGAGATCGTCGGGCCGGGGGACCCGGTGCGGCAGACCGAGCAGGTGCTCGCGAATCTGGGCGAGCAACTCAAGGCCGTGGGAAGCGACTTGGCGGATGTCCTGACGACGGACGTGTACGTCGTGAGCAGTGATCCCGCCGTGCTCTCCGAGGTGTGGGAGGTGGTGGAGGCGTCCGGGCTCAGTACCGGGCCGCACGCCTCGACACTGCTCGGGGTGGCCTGTCTCGGGTACACCGGCCAGCTGGTGGAGATCACCGCAACGGCGGTCGTCCCCGAGGAGTCGGGGTCATGAGCGCCGCCATAGCCCTCCGTCGCGCGGTCGCCTCCGACGCCGCCCGCGTCGCCGACGTCTATCTTCGGTCTTTCGCCGCCGCGTTGCCCACGGTCGTACGGCCACGGACCGACGACGAGGTACGTGACTACATCCGGGACGTGGTGGTGCCGCACCGGGAGGCCTGGGTGGCCGACGCGGCCGGCGGAGCCGGGGTCGTAGGACTGATGGTCCTCAACGGCGATCTGCTCTCCCAGCTCTACCTCGCCCCGGACTGGCGCGGCCGCGGCATCGGCGGCCGCTTCGTCGCCCTGGCCAAGGAGCGCAGCCCGGAAGGCCTCACCCTGTGGACCTTCCAGGTCAACAAGCCCGCCCACCGCTTCTACGAACGACACGGCTTCGTCGCCGCCGAGTTCACGGACGGCAGCGGAAAC
This sequence comes from Streptomyces sp. NPDC002619, assembly GCF_042889305.1. Classification (NCBI taxonomy): domain Bacteria; kingdom Bacillati; phylum Actinomycetota; class Actinomycetes; order Kitasatosporales; family Streptomycetaceae; genus Streptomyces; species Streptomyces sp. NPDC002619. The sequence continues at coordinate 97,785 of NZ_JBIAQV010000005.1, forward strand.
GAGGAGCGGGAGCCGGACGTCCGGTACGTGTGGCGGCCCTCAGCACAGGACACCGGAGCACCGTAACGTCCGTACGACGGCGTCCTCGCCGTCATTTCCCCAGTCCCGCCGTCTCCGCCGCCGTCCACAGGACCTCCCTCAGCATCTCGGGAGTCAGCTTGCCGGTGAAGGTGTTGCGCTGGCTGACGTGGAAGCAGCCGAAGAGGGTGAGGTCGTCGCCAAGGGACACCCGGGCTCCGTGGGCGAAGGCGGGCCGGGGGCGCGGGACCGGCCAGCCCGCCTCGGCGAACGCAGGGAGCGCGGCCTGCCAGCCGAAGGCACCGAGCACGACGGCGGCCCGGAGGGTCGGGCGCAGCAGCTCCAGCTCCCGCACCAGCCAGGGGCGACAGGTGTCGCGCTCCCCGGGGGTCGGTTTGTTGTCGGGCGGCGCGCAGTGCACGGGCGAGGTGACACGCACCCCGTACAGTTCCAGCCCGTCGCCCTCGCTGACGGACGTGGGCTGCGAGGCGAGTCCGACGTCGTACATCGCCCGGTACAGCACGTCCCCCGACCGGTCACCGGTGAACATACGGCCCGTGCGGTTGCCGCCGTGCGCGGCCGGGGCGAGGCCGATGATCAGCAGGGGTGCGTCGGGCGGGCCGAAGCCGGGCACTGGGCGACCCCAGTAGGTCCAGTCGGCGAAGGCGCCCCGCTTGGTACGGGCCACCTCCTCCCGCCAGGCCACCAGCCGCGGACAGGCCCGGCACCCGGCGACACACCGGTCGAGCTCGGCGAGGCCACTGCGGCTGTTCATGGCCCCACGGTATGCCCGGGCGGGGACGCGTCCGGGGGCGGTGGGCGCCGAAAACTCCTCCGGGTCACCCGGCTCGGAGAGCTAAGGTCGAAGACATGGCTTCGGATGACACGGACGAGCACGGCAACCGCGGAACCGGCACCCCGGCGCCCCCGGAGCGGGCCGACGCACTCCGGGAGCGGGCGTCCGACGGCGAGACCGTCGGAACCGCCGACGCCTCCGACGCCGTGGACCCGAAGGTCGCCGCTGCCGTTGCTGCCGCCGAAGCCGCCGGGCCGGGGAGCGGGGGGACCGTCCGCATCGACAGCTGGATCTGGGCCGTGCGGCTGATCAAGACCCGGTCCCTCGGTGCCACCGCCTGCCGTGGCGGGCACGTGCACGTGAACGGGGAGCGCGTGAAGGCCGCGTACTCCGTGCGCGTAGGTGACGAGGTGCGCCTGCGGCACGAGGGCCGGGAGCGGGTCGTCATCGTCAAACGCCTCATCCGCAAGCGCGTCGGCGCCCCCGTGGCCGTCCAGTGCTACATCGACAACTCCCCGCCGCCCCCGCCCCGCGAGAACGTGGCCCCCGCCGGCCTCCGTGACCGCGGCACCGGCCGCCCCACCAAGCGTGACCGCCGTGAGCTGGAACGCCTCCGGGCCCTGCGCGGGCTCGGCCCGGACGGGCGCCCCAGGAGCAGGTGACCCACACCGGCCTCGGCGCCCGCGAACGTGCAGCGGAAACGCCCGGCCGGCCCCCCGTGGCCCGCCGGACGTCTCCGCGTCCTGTGGGTCACGGCCGCCGTCGCACCAGTCGCAGCAGCTCCACGTTCTGTCCGCGCCGGGCCCAGGCGATCAGGGCCAGCGGGACGATAAGGATGAGCGGCGTCGCCGCGTACTGGCCGTCGAACACGGCGAGCTGCACGATGAACGCCCCCACCATCAGCGCGCTCAGCGCGATCGCCGCCACCGACTGCAGGCGCGGCACCAACAGGGCGACCGCACCGGCGAGTTCGAGCGCGCCGATGGTGTACATGCCCGCACTGCCCCAGCCGATCTTGTCGAAGGACTCGACGGCGGAAGAGTGCGCGATCAGCTTGGGCAGCGCGCTCGCGATCCCGTAGAAGAGGGCGAGCAGCACCTGCAGGCCGCGCAGGGCGATGCGGGCACGACGGCCACGGGCGGTCGCGGACTCGGCGACGGAGGCGGCGGAGGTGACGGGAGCGGTGGTCTCGGACATGGGGTTCTCCTGGGTGAGGCGGTCCCTGTTGCTGTCACAGAGGTAGACCGGTCCCTGCCCGAGAACTCATCGCCGTCCGCCGGGATTTGTGATGCCGTCGGGATTTGTCACGCCGCCCGCAGCGCCCGCACCCACACCCGGTCCGGTGTCAGATACTCGTCCACCTCCAGCCCCGCCTCCGCCAGCGCCTCCTCGAACTCCTCCTTCGTCAGGGGCCGGGCCAGGAACGTCTGTGTCCAGACCGCGTCCGGGAACACATACTCCGCACGCACCGAGTTCACCCCGTCCCCGACCGGCTCCGCGGACACCATCCGCAGGGTGAAGCCGCTCGGGTCGACACGCTCGCGCGGCAGGTTCGTGTGGTAGTCCTCGCCCTCCCGCTGGATCAGCACACAGCCGCCGTCAGCGACATGCCGGGCGCAGGTGCGCAGCAGCCCCCGCCGCACCTCGACGTCCCCTGCGTGCACCAGGAACGACGCAAGCATCACCACGTCGAAGGTCTCGCCCAGGTCGAGATCCTCGATCGGGCTGCATATCGTGCGCGCCCCTCGGACGCGCTCCAGCATCTCGGCCGACTCGTCCACCGCCGTGACCCTGAACCCGCGCTCCAGCAGAGGGTGGGTCACCCGCCCCACTCCGCTGCCCAGCTCCAGGACGTGCGCACCGGCCGGCACTGCCGCCGCGATGACCTCCGGCTCGTCCCGCACCGGCAACCGCGAGTACAGCTCCACCGCGCAGCCGTCCGGTGTGATCGCACCGGGTCCTGTCCCCTCGTACCCCTCACGCATTTCAACCGTCATGCCCGAACAACGGCCCGCCTCCGCACGGCCGTTCCCCCATCGCAGCGGTTCACTCGTTCGAGTAATTACTCCCCGAACGGAAACCACCCGTGCCCGATGTACCAGTGGCCGCCCGCCCGCAGATGGTCCCCCACGGCCCGCTCTACGGACGTGCGCCGCGGCAGGTCCGCCACCGCCAACTCGGGATCCCCGAACACGAACTGCACGGGCTCGCTGTCGGTGGGTTCCGTGTCCTCGCGAACAACGCGGAACCGCTCCTGGAACCGCACGATGTTGGAGTCCGTGGACAGGTATTGCTTCAGCTGCGGATCGAGCAGCCAGGAGTGGCAGACGGCGGTCTCGTACCGCTCCTCGGGAAAGTGCCGCGCGAAGAACTCCCGTGCCAGGGCCAGGGACCGGTCACAGGCGCTCGGTGTCAGCGGTCCGTGGAAATCGGGAATGTGCAGGTTCAGACCAGGCGAACGCTCCCCCGGCCGCGCCCGCTCGAACTGCAGCCGGCCCAGCTGGTACAGCTCCCCACGGAAGTGGTGGGTGAGCCAGCGCACCGCCTGGATGCCGCCCGCGCCGTGCCGTCTGCGGTACACGGCCATGTTGCGGCCCAGGTCGGCGAGGGTGCGCCGGGAGACCTCGGCCGGGATGCCGCGCTCGTCGTGGTAAGCGCGCGTGCACGGAAGCGCGGCCACGAAGACGTACACGGCGAAGTAGGCGCCGAGCGCGGCCGGAGCCTCCGCGGCCCGAGCCGCGAGGTGGGAGTCCCGGCCGGGCTCTCCCAGGTCCCTGACCAGCTCCTCGACGCACTCCGCCAGGAGCCGGGAAGTGCCGGGGTCGCCGGTCACCGCGCGCCGCAGGGCGACGAGTTCGTTGATGTCGTCGTGGGGTATGGCGAGGTCGAGAAGCAGTTCGGGCAGGTCGTCGGCGTCGGGCAGCACGGCGCGGTCCCCCTTCGATGAGCGGCTGAACCCTTTGGTGAACGGCTCCGTCGAAGAGTACGTTGCAGGGAGGAGTAGTGATCCCGATGCGTACGGGCAGTGAGCCGTCGACGGCGCGCAGTGCACTGCGCGCCCGGTTCTGGCTGAGCCTGTGGGGGCTGGTCTGGGCGATCTTCGGCACGGCGGCGTTCGCGCTGGTCGGACGGCCGGGCTGGGCGGCCGCCTGCGGGGCGCTGTGGCTGGTGGCCACCATCGACATGACCATGATCCTCAGACACATCCGGCAGGGCCCGCACTACCAGCCGGGCCGGGACGTCCCGCCGTACTCCCCGCCGGACGGCCGTCCGCCCTACCGCCCACCGGGGACCCGCCCGCCGCATCGTTTCCCGCCACGGCACCGGCACCCGTGACCAACCGAACGCCGTCCGTGCTGCCCCACCGGTCCACCGGGCCGGCGCTCAGGAGTCGAACCGCGCCGCCTTCAGGTACTGCGGGTTCGGGTCCAGTGCGGCCGCCAGGCGGAAGTGACGCTTGGCCTGATCGTGACGTCCCTGGCGCTCGTAGGTGCGGGCGAGCGCGAAGTGCGCGAACGCGTTGTCCGGCTCGCGTTCCAGGACGATGGTGAACTCCAGCTCGGCGGGCCGCAGTTGCGCGGCCGCGAAGAAGGCACGCGCGCGTAGCAGCCGGGCTGCGGTGTTCTCGGGATGCGCGGCGATGACTCCGTCGAGCAATTTCACCGCGCCCCTCGGGTCCCGTGCGTTGAGCAGTTGCTCGGCGGCACGGAAGTCGATGACATGCGTCTCCGGCGTACGTCCGTTCGAACCACTGATCTCGGGCACGGGGAAATCCTTCCCTCCATGAACCCGTTCAACGCCCCGTCGAAGGCCCGCTATTCCTGGGACACCTCCTGCGACGCCTTCTGGGTCGCCGAGCGCGCCCTGCGCACCAGGTCGGCCCATACGTCGTCCACGCGCCGTTCCAGGGCGTCCAGGAGTACGTCGTTGTCGATGACGACGTCGGCGATCTCGAGCCGCTTCTCCCGGGTCGCCTGCGCGGCCATACGCGCGCGTGCGTCCTCCTCGGCCATGCCCCGCAGCCGTACGAGCCGGTCGATCTGGGTCTCGGGGCTCGCGTCGACGACCACCACGAGGTCGTAGAGCGGCGCGAGGCCGTTCTCGGCGAGGAGAGGGACGTCGTGGATCACCACGGAGTCGTCGGCCGCCGCGCTCTCCAGTTCACGGGAGCGGGCGCCCACCAGGGGGTGGACGATCGAGTTCAGGACGGCCAGCTTCTCCGGGTCGGCGAAGACGATCGAGCCCAGTTTCGGCCGGTCGAGACTGCCGTCCCGGGCGAGGATCCCCTTGCCGAAGGCCTCGACCACCGCCGCGAGACCGGCAGTGCCCGGCGCCACGACCTCGCGCGCGATCCGGTCCGCGTCGATCAGGACGGCACCGCGTTCCACGAGCAGCCGCGACACCTCGCTCTTGCCGGCGCCGATCCCGCCGGTGAGACCAACTTTCAGCATGGGCGCCAGCCTAGGCCCTGCCGCCGACGAGGCGCCCGGCGGCCTGCAACCCCCCGGGTTCTAGTTGTCGCCCTCGCGCTCCGCCAGGAAGCGTTCGAATTCGCGGCCGATCTCGTCCGCCGACGGGATGTCGACCGGTTCGGCGAGCATGTTGCCCCGGGTCTCGGCGCCCGCAACGGCGTCGTACTGGTGCTCGAGGCCCTGGACGAGGGCGGTGAGCTCCTCGTCGCCCTCCTGGATCTGCCGGTCGATCTCGGTCTGCGTGCGGTGCGCGTCCGTGCGCAGAGCGTGCGCGATGCCGGGGAGGACCAGCCCGGTGGCGGCCGTGATGGCCTCCAGGACGGTCAGCGCCGCGTCCGGGTACGGGGAGCGGGCGATGTAGTGCGGAACGTGCGCGGCGACGCCCAGCACGTCGTGCCCGGACTCCATGAGGCGGTACTCGAGGAGCGCCTCGGCGCTGCCGGGCACCTGCGCCTCGTCGAAGGGGCTGGTGTGACCCGGGACGAGGTCGGTGCGGTTGCCGTGCGGGGTGACACCCACGGGGCGGGTGTGCGGGACGCCCATGGGGATGCCGTGGAAGGTCACGGAGAGGCGGACGCCGAGCCGCTCGATGATCTGCCGTACGGCGGCGGCGAATCGCTCCCACTCCACGTCCGGTTCGGGGCCGGACAGCAGCAGGAAGGGTGCTCCGGTGGCGTCCTGGACGAGGCGCACCTCGATGGTGGGCTCCTCGTACTCCGTCCAGCGGTCGCGCTTGAACGTCAGCAGCGGGCGGCGGGCCCGGTAGTCCACGAGCCGGTCGTGGTCGAAACGGGCCACGACCTGGTGGGGAAGCGAGTCGAGAAGCCGCTCGACGATCTGGTCGCCGGTCTCGCCCGCGTCGATGTATCCGTCGAAGTGGTAGAGCATGACTAGTCCGGCCGATTCCTGGGCGAGCGCCATGTCGACGACGGCCAGCCCCTTCGGCTCCCATGCGTACAAACCCTGCGGATCAAGCACTGTGACCGCTCCTCCTCGTGTTCCCCTTGATGAACGCCCCGGGGGACGTGGGCATTCCCGCTCCCCCGGGACCGTCCACGACGGCACCCGAGCGTCACTGGGGCTCGGCTGAACCGCCGGGGTCACACCTGGTGTCAGGAAGCGAGCACGCGCGCGTGGAGCTCCGTGACGATCTTGCGCGCGGAGGTGATGGCCCCGTGCTGCCAGGCGTCCAGGTAGCTGAGGTAGTCACCGGCGAAGTACACGTTGCCCTGCGCCGTGTTGAGCGGCGCGTACGCCGGCGCGTCGGGGCCACCGGGCATGGAGTGCCAGGCGCCCTCGAGGTACGGGGCGAGCTTCCACTGGTGGGAGAAGGAAGCGGCCAGTTCGGTGCGGTACTTGTCGCCATGGATCATGACGCCCTGGGCCACGGCGCGCTCCAGGCGTTCGGCCGGGGTGAGCGCCGAGTACACGTCGGAGTGGGCGCCGGTGTTGTAGTACCCGATGAGGAGACCGCGGTCGCCGAGGTGGCCGTAGGACGGGTACCAGATGTGGTCCAGGTCCATGTCGGTCTCGGTGATGCCGCCGAATATCTTGAAGTCCTTCTCCCACCAGCGGCTCTTGTACTCGAGGCCGATCTTGGAGGCGTACGAGGGCTTCACGGCGAGGAGCGCCTTCTGCACCTCGGAACCGAGGTTGTGCGGGGTCCTGGCGAGGAGGTGTGGTGCCAGGGTGGCGATGCAGTAGTCGGCCGTGATCACCCGGGTGCGGCCGTCCTGGGTGTACCTCACGACGACGCCGTCGCCGGTGTTCTTGATGTCGGTCACGGCCGCGCCGGTGCGGATCTTCTCCTGGCCGATGGCGCGCGCGAAGGCCTTGGGTATCTGGTCCATGCCGCCGACCGGCTGGAACATCAGCATGGCCTGGTCGTAGCCGAATTCGAAGGAGAAGTAGCGACCGACGTTGGAGGCGAAGACGTCGGACAGGGAGGGAACGAGGCCGAGTTCCTCACCGGGCGTGCCGGCGGCCCCGGGGTCGCTCGTGAAGCCGCGGTGTTCGGTGCCGGTGTACGTGTAGTCCGAGCCGAGGGAGCCGTAGCTCTTGAGGAAGGTGAGCAGCCGCTCCTTGTCGTCGGCCGTCAACTCGCCGTCGAGGGCACCGGAGTTGGTGGCCTTGGAGAGCAGCTCGGAGACATAGCCGTAGACGTCGGCCTTCGCGGTCCGGTACTGGACCGGCTTCGTCATGCCCTTGCCCGGGTTGTAGATGAGCGCACTGGCATTGGTGTTGGTGAACACCTCGATCGGGACGCCGAGTTCGCGGCAGTAGTCGAGGGTGACCATCCACTGGGCGAGGCGGGCCGGGCCCGCGTTCATGTACTGGCCCTTGCTGAATCTCGCCGTCTGGCCGACACCGTTGATGTCCGTGAGGCTGTCGCCGCCGCGGATGGTGAGGTTTCGGCCGCCGACGCGGTCCCGGGCCTCGAGGACCGTACAGTCGTAGCCCGCCTTGCCCAGTTCGAACGCGGACGTGAGGCCGGCGAGGCCGCCTCCGATGATGACCACGTCGGCGGGCTTGCGGCCGCGTCCCTGAAGGGTGAAGTCGCTGCGACGGGGCGCCTGGAAGGGCGCCTCCTTCTCCGCCGCGTAGGCGGCCGTGGGCGCGAGCCCGAGGGCCCCCATGGTGGCGAACATGGCTCCGGCGCCGCCAGCGATACCGACGTTACGGAGGAATACCCGCCGGCTCGTTCCCGACCCGTACTGAGGCTGTGCCATGAGATGGGCTCCCCTTCCGATCTTGAACGAAGACCGGGGAAGCCTCCCAATGGCCGGTTACGGCCCATCGGTTATTGGTGTAACCCACACGTTTCTACAACCTCAGCTGCAGCGCACACCCCCCAAAACACCAAGGGACCGCACCTGGAAAGGTGCGGTCCCTCAGCTGCTAACTAACCCCAGTTATTGAGGCGAACGTCAGCTCTGGCCACCGGCCAGCTTCTCCCGCAGCGCGGCGAGCGCCTCGTCCGAGGCCAGCGCGCCGGAGTTGTCCGGGCCCTCGGAGGAGTACGAACCGCCACCGGTCGCGGCCGGAGCCGCAGCCTCGCCACCCTCGGCGGCAGCAGCCGCGTCGGCCTCGCGGGACTTGATGACCTGCTGCTGGTGCTGCTCGAAGCGGGTCTGCGCCTCGGCGTACTGGCGCTCCCACTCCTCGCGCTGCTTCTCGTAGCCCTCGAGCCAGTCGTTGGTCTCGGGGTCGAAGCCCTCGGGGTAGATGTAGTTGCCCTGGTCGTCGTACGACGCGGCCATGCCGTACAGGGTCGGGTCGAACTCGACCGAGGCCGGGTCGGCACCGAAGGACTCGTTGGCCTGCTTCAGCGAGAGGCTGATGCGACGGCGCTCGAGATCGATGTCGATGACCTTGACGAAGATCTCGTCGTTGACCTGGACGACCTGCTCCGGGATCTCCACGTGGCGCTCGGCCAGCTCGGAGATGTGGACCAGACCCTCGATGCCCTCGTCCACGCGGACGAACGCACCGAACGGAACCAGCTTCGTGACCTTGCCGGGCACGACCTGGCCGATCTGGTGGGTGCGGGCGAACTGCTGCCACGGGTCTTCCTGGGTCGCCTTCAGCGACAGGGAGACACGCTCGCGGTCCATGTCGACGTCCAGGACCTCGACCGTGACCTCCTGGCCGACCTCGACGACCTCGGAGGGGTGGTCGATGTGCTTCCAGGACAGCTCGGAGACGTGGACCAGACCGTCGACGCCACCCAGGTCCACGAAGGCACCGAAGTTGACGATCGAGGAGACCACACCGGAGCGGACCTGACCCTTCTGCAGGGTCGTGAGGAACGTCTGGCGGACCTCGGACTGGGTCTGCTCCAGCCAGGCACGGCGGGACAGAACCACGTTGTTGCGGTTCTTGTCCAGCTCGATGATCTTGGCCTCGAGCTCCTTGCCCACGTAGGGCTGGAGGTCGCGAACACGGCGCATCTCGACCAGGGAGGCCGGGAGGAAGCCGCGGAGGCCGATGTCGAGGATGAGACCACCCTTGACGACCTCGATGACGGTACCGGTGACGATGCCGTCCTCTTCCTTGATCTTCTCGATGGTGCCCCAGGCACGCTCGTACTGGGCGCGCTTCTTCGAGAGGATCAGGCGGCCTTCCTTGTCCTCCTTCTGGAGAACAAGGGCTTCGATCTCGTCACCGACGGCGACGACCTCGTTCGGGTCGACGTCGTGCTTGATCGAGAGCTCGCGGCTCGGAATGACACCTTCGGTCTTGTAACCGATGTCGAGGAGAACCTCGTCCCGGTCAACCTTGACGATGACGCCGTCGACGATGTCACCATCGTTGAAGTACTTGATCGTCTCGTCGATAGCGGCGAGGAAGGCTTCCTCGTTACCGATGTCGTTGACCGCAACCTGCGGGGTGGTGGCGGTGGTCTCGGTGCTGCTCGTCATGTGGGAAAGGGCTCCGGTACGGACATTGAAGTCGTAGGTACTGCTACGCCGGGAGCCCGTATCGCTCTGATGAAGCCGGACAGCCAAGGAAGCGCCCCACCAGTGACTGGTGTTGGCGCCTCGAGAACCGAGGGGACATACAACAGATGCGAGCGCAGCCTGCTACGTCTGAGGTGCGCAGGCCCGCAGCGCAACTTGTAGCATACGGGGGCAGCCGGACAGGGTCAATGCGCGAAGGCGCACAGCCGGGGCGGATCGTCGCATACCCGGCACAAGAACCGTCCCACCAGGCCACGCAGGCCTGAGGGACCCCATTCGTGACACTCCCCTGAACGGGTTGCACGGAAGAGTACGACGAGGGAGCCGATCATCCAAGAGCCAGAGCCGTTCGAACCGGAAGCCACCCGGCGTGACGCCGATGTCACGGAGAGCTCGCGGGCCAATCGGGGCTGGTGGGACCGGAACGCGGACGAGTACCAGACCGAGCACGGCACGTTCCTCGGCGACGACCGTTTCGTATGGGGCCCCGAGGGCCTCGACGAGGTGGAGGCGGAACTGCTCGGCCCGGTGGAGGAGCTGAAGGGCAGGAACGCCCTGGAGATCGGCGCCGGCGCGGCCCAGTGCGCGCGCTGGCTGGCCGCGCAGGGCGCCCGTCCGGTGGCCCTGGACCTCTCCCACCGTCAGCTGCAGCACGCGCTGCGCATCGGCGGATCGTTTCCCCTTGTCTGTGCCGACGCCGGTGCGCTGCCTTTCGCGGACGCCTCCTTCGACCTGGCGTGTTCGGCGTACGGAGCGCTGCCGTTCGTGGCGGACCCGGTGCTGGTACTGCGGGAGGTGCGGCGCGTGCTGCGGCCGGGCGGCCGGTTCGTGTTCTCGGTGACGCACCCGATCCGCTGGGCGTTCCCCGACGAACCCGGCCCGGAGGGGCTGAGCGTCTCGGCCTCGTACTTCGACCGCACGCCGTACGTCGAGCAGGACGAGGACGGCCGGGCGGTGTACGTCGAGCACCACCGGACCATCGGTGACCGCGTGCGAGACGTGGTCGCGTCGGGCTTCCGCCTTGTGGACCTGGTGGAACCGCAGTGGCCGGCCTGGAACACCGCCGAGTGGGGCGGCTGGTCACCGCTGCGCGGGAATCTGATCCCGGGAACGGCGATCTTCGTGTGCGAGCGGGACTGAGGCCGGTCGGGCACGCGCGCGTGAGGGCGGTTCGGGGGGCCGTACGACACTAGGGGCGTGATCCGTTACGACGCCCTGGACGCGCTGCCCGTACGCGGTGCCCTGCCCGCGCTGACCGACGCCCTGGAGGGACACGGCACCGCCGTCCTCGTGGCGCCGCCCGGCACCGGCAAGACGACGCTGGTGCCGCCGGCGCTGGCCGGGCTGCTGGGCGAGGGGCCGGCGCGGCGGGTGGTCGTGGCCGAGCCCCGGCGGATCGCGGCGCGGGCGGCGGCCCGGCGGATCGCGTGGCTGCTGGGTGAGAAGGTCGGCCAGAGCGTCGGCTACACCGTGCGCGGAGAGCGGGTCGTGGGCCGGCACACGCGCGTGGAGGTCGTCACGACCGGCGTGCTGCTGCAGCGGCTCCAGCGGGACCAGGAGCTGACCGGCGTCGACGTCGTCGTGCTCGACGAGTGTCACGAGCGCCATCTGGACGCGGACACGGTGGCGGCGTTCCTGTGGGACGTACGGGAGACCCTGCGGCCGGAGCTGCGGCTGGTGGCCGCGTCGGCGACAACGGACGCCGAGGGATGGGCGCGGCTGCTGGGCGGGGCGCCGGTGGTCGAGGCCCGGGGTGCCGCCCACGGGGTCGAGGTGGTCTGGGCTCCGCCCGCGCGTCCGGTACGGCCGTCGCACGGCATGTGGGTCGATCCGGCGCTGCTGGCGCACGTGGCGTCGGTGGTCCGGCGGGCGCTGGCCGAGCGGCCGGGGGACGTGCTGTGTTTCCTTCCGGGCGTGGGCGAGATCGCGCGGGTGGCCGGACAGCTGGGGGATCTGAGCCATCTCGGCGATGTCGACGTGCTCCAGGTGCACGGGCGGGCGCCGGCCGCCGTACAGGACGCGGTGCTGGCACCCGGGCGGCGGCGCCGGGTGGTGCTTGCCACGTCCGTCGCGGAGTCGTCGCTGACGGTTCCCGGGACACGGGTGGTGGTCGACGCGGGGCTGGCGCGGGAGCCTCGGGTGGATCACGCGCGCGGGCTGAGCGCACTGACGACGGTACGGGCCTCGCGGGCGGCGGGAGCGCAGCGGGCGGGGCGGGCCGGGCGTGAGGCGCCGGGGGCGGTGTACCGGTGCTGGTCTCAGGCGGAGGACGTGGTACTGCCGCGCTTCCCGTCCCCGGAGATCAAGGTCGCCGATCTGACGGCGTTCGCGCTCCAGGTGGCGTGCTGGGGCGATCCGGACGCGTCCGGGCTGGCGTTGCTCGATCCGCCGCCGGGTGGGGCGATGGCGGCGGCACGGGACGTCTTGACGGCCGTCGGAGCGGTGGACTCCGTCGGTTCGGCCACGTCGCGGGGTGTGCGTCTGGCTCGGTTGGGGTTGCACCCCCGGCTGGGGCGGGCGCTGCTCGACGCGGCTTCCTCCGAAGGGGCGGCCGAGGTCGTTGCGCTGCTCAGTGAGGAAGTTCCGCGGGAGTACGGCGATGACCTTGCTGGTGCGTTGCGGGCTGCCCGGCGTGGGGGTGACGCCTACGCCAAACGGTGGCTCGCGGAAGTACGCCGACTACAGGCGGTCGTCGCCGATGTTTCCCATCCGCCCATCCGTGACTCTCAGCCAACAGTGAGCGTCGAAGTGGGACCAGCCACCCGAGACGACAAGGTCGCCGGGCTCGTCGCCGCTCTCGCCTTCCCGGAGCGGGTCGCCAGGCTGGACGGTGGGTCGTACCGCATGGTTTCCGGGACGCGGGCCGAGCTTCCCGACGGCTCGCCGTTGCGCGGGGCCGGCTGGATCGCCGTCGCCGTGGCCGACCGGCCGCTCGGCAAGGGGCACGCGCGCGTACGGCTCGGTGCCGTGGTCGACGAGGGGCTTGCCCGGGTCGCAGCAGGATCCCTGTACGAGGAGCAGGACGAGGTCCGCTGGGCCGAAGGTGACGTCGTCGCGCGGCGCGTCTCGCGGCTCGGGGCCGTCGAGTTGGCGGTGCGGCCGTTGAAGGACGCCGATCCCGGTGCCGTGCGTGACGCGCTGCTCGAAGGGCTGCGGCAGGAGGGGTTCGGGCTGTTGCGGTGGTCGGCGGAGGCGGGCGTCCTGCGGCAGCGGCTGGCGTTTTTGCGGACGCGGCTCGGTGAGCCCTGGCCGGACGCGTCGGACGAGGCCCTCCACGCGCGCGTGGACGAGTGGCTGGAACCGGAGCTCGGGCGGGCCCGCCGGCGGGCCGATCTCGGCCGGATCGACGCCGGGCAGGCGCTCGCGCGGCTGCTGCCCTGGGCCAGTGGCGACGCCGCCCGGCTCGACGAACTCGCGCCCGAGCGGATCGCCGTACCGAGTGGGTCCAGAATCCGGATCGACTACGGGAACCCGGAGCAGCCCGTTCTCGCCGTCAAGTTGCAGGAGATGTTCGGCCTGCGGGAGTCGCCCACAGTGGCGGGCGTGCCGCTGCTCGTGCATCTCCTCTCCCCCGCCGGCCGGCCCGCCGCCGTCACCGCCGACCTCGCCTCCTTCTGGCAGGACGGCTACAAGGGCGTACGGGCGGAGCTGCGCGGCCGCTATCCGAAGCATCCGTGGCCCGAGGACCCGGCCACGGCCGAGCCCACCCGGCACACCAACGCCCGGCTCAGGCGCTGACCGGCTCGGGTTCGGCGGCACGGGCCGGTGCCGGGTCGCCCGGCCGCCTGCCGCGTGCCTCCAGGTACAGGGCGAGCGACAGCAGCAGGACGGCCAGGATCAGGAAGCCCCACGGAAGGTACGACGTCATCAGGAGGACGAGCTGGCGCTGGGACTTGACGAGGTTCACGGTGTGCTCGATGTAGTCCTCCCGCATCTTCACGTGGCCCGCGAACGCCGTCACCTTGTCCCGGCCGCCCAGCAGGGTGCCGCCGCGCAGTTCCTCCTTGTGGATCTCCTCGCCGTAGACGGGCGCCCCGGTGACGGGCTCGACCCAGAACCTGCGGACCGTGGTGTACCAGCGGGTCGTGCCCGTCCTGGCGACCGATTCGGGGGTGATCCCCTGGACGGGCATGGCCTTGGGGAAGGGGACCTTGGTCCAGGGGACGGTCTGTTCGAAGTAGTAGACCTTCACGCCGCGGAAGTCCTGGGTGCCCTTGTAGTGGATGGGGCTGGTGGTGCGGGCCTGTGCGTCGAAGTACTCGTAGTCCCGCTTCTGAGTCAGGAACGGCCACTTGAACTCGATGCCGTCGCGCGAGACCGGGTCGCCGTCGACGATCTCGCCGGTGGCGTGGACGGGTTCCTGGCTGTGGGCGTCGAAGATGTAGCGCTCGGGGATCTCGGAGACCATCTTGCCGTCTGGTCCCTGCACATAGGACAGGCCGTCCCAGACGACCACGTCGCGGCCCGCCGTCCGCTCGATCTTCTCCGAGGCCTGCACGTTGCCCTTGAGGGTCTGCACGATGGTGACCTTGGGGACCTTCTTCGCCGTCATCGTGCCGTAGTCGAGGAGGGTGGCGTCCTTCGCCTCCAGAACCATGGCCTGGTACGTGTTCGGGGGGACCTTGGCCAGGCACGGAAAGGCGTACCAGCGCAGCAGCGGGGACAGCGCCGCGAAGAACACGGCGAGGGCGAGCAGGATCAGGCCGGCCTTGCGGCGCATCTCGGCCTCCCTCCCGGACGGGCGGTTACGGGTGTGCGGGCACGGTCGTCAGCAGTGGTTTCGGGGACGTGCTGCCGGCCGGCGAGCCCATGGCGGTGATGGTGAGGACCAGGGCGAGCGCGACGGCGAGGCCGATGGCGGCGGCGATCAGGGCACGCATACGAGACCTCCCCCCGACGGTCGGGAACTGATGCATCGTCAGGTCCGGCACCGTAGCAACGGGCGGGCGAGATGAGAACACGTTGCACACACGGACGAGGGCGCCCGTCCGCCGAAGCGGAGGGGCGCCCTCGTCGGAGCGTCGTCGCAGGTGCCGTTACGCCGTCGGGGAAGAGCTCGGCGACGGACTGGCCGAGGAGTCGGCCGCGGCGACGTTCAGCTCGACGGTCAGCGTCGCGCCGCCGGTGGTGGTGATGCGGAGCAGGAAGGTGCCGGTGGTGTCGTCCGCGTACAGCTTGGGCAGCTGGAGCAGGCCGTTCGCGTCCGTCACGAGGCCGGTCAGGGTGCGTACGGCATTGCCGTCGGCGTCCTTGAAGTAGGGGCCCTTGTCGTTCTCGGTCGTGTCGTCCGCCGACTTGATGAGCGTGGCGGTGGCCGCGACCTTGTCCGCGACCGCGCCCTCGTACGTCGCCTTCACCTCGACCTGGTCGGCGAACTCGCCGCCCGGCGTGCAGGTGAGCGCCGTGGTGCTGGTGCGGGCGAGGGCGTCGGCGGAGCGCGGGGTGACGCTCACCGTGTAGTCGAGGCCCGGGAGCGTGCGGCCCACGACGGTGGCGCGGACCGTGAAGTCGCCGGTCTTCTCGCCCGCCTGGAGCGTCGGCGCGACGGCCACGCCCGTGCTGTCCGTGAGGACCGTGGCGACGGTCTCGCCACCCGTGAAGGTGGCGTCCGTGTCGCCGACGACGGTGAACCGGACCCGGACCTTGCCGACGGCCTTGTCCGCCTTGGTCTCGGCGCGCGTGCTGATCTGCTGGGTGAACGCGTCGCCCGCCATCGCGGTGAGCCCAGTGGTACCCGCGTCCGCCAGGTGGTCCACCGTGTCGGTGGGCGTGCTGGGGTTCTGCGTGCTCGGCGGGAGTGACCCGGGCGAGCCGGGGCTCGGCGAGTTCGTGCCCGGCTCGGGGCTCGGCTTCGCCGGGTGCGGCGGCTTCGGCGACGGAGAGGCACCGCCGTGGTGGTCGCTGCGGTTGCGCGGCAGCGTGCCCGTGCCGTCCGGGATCGAGTGGGTGCCCTTGCGGTAGTACTCCAGCCACGACAGGACCAGGTTCAGGTAGTCCTGCGAGTTGTTGTAGCTGAGGATCGCGCTGTGCAGGTCGCTCTCGGTGGACAGGTCCCAGCCGTAACGGCACAGGTAGTGCCCGGCGGCGAGTGCGGCGTCGTAGACGTTGTTGGGGTCCCGCAGACCGTCGCCGTTGCCGTCGCGGCCGGCCCAGGCCCAGGTGGACGGGATGAACTGCATGGGCCCGACCGCCTGGTCGTACGCGGTGTTGCCGTCGTACTGGCCGTTGTCGGTGTCCTTGATGAGCGCGAAGCCGTTGCCGTCGAGCTCCGGACCGAGGATCGGGCTGATCGTGGTGCCGTTGGCGTCGACGCGGCCGCCGCGGGCCTGGCCCGACTCGACCTTGCCGATGGCGGCGAGGAGTTGCCAGGGCAGGTTGCACTCCGGCTTGGAGTCGCGCAACTCCGCCTCGGCCTTCTTGTACGCGTCCAGCACGGTGGCCGGTATGCCCGCCTCGGCGGCGCCCTGGGAGACGGGGGTGCCGATGCTCGTCGACGGGCTGGGGTTGGGGCTGTTCAGCGGCGGCAGGTCCGTGAAGTACGGCGAGTTGCCGGTGGCGCTGCCCTCGGTGCCGGGCTCCGGCGACGTGGTGCCGGCACCGGCGGTGGCCGGTGTGCCGTGGTGGCCGTCGGACGTGAGGCTTGGGGCCTGGGACGCGGAGAGAGCCGCGACCGCTGCCGCGGCCAGGGCGGTCGTCGCCGCTCCGTTGCGCAGCCGCCTGCCGAAATGCGCCGCCATAGAGTGAATCCCTCCCCTGGACGCCGTGGCGCCCGTCTCCGTCTGCCTGCCTCGTCCTGTTGTGACGATGGACCCGTAACGGCGGTTGCCCCCGTTGCGTCTTTCGAGTCGTACGGTCTTGTGTTCGACCGCGCCCCGGGCCCGGTGACCCAGGCGACCCTACGACAACTTGCTTTGCACGGACACCCGTTGCCGCCCGGTTTTCACCGATTGGCCATGTCCCGTTGTCGTCCCGATCCGTACCCCATACTTGACGGACGCGATCACCGGGTCGGCGGCACGGCCGACAGCCGTTCCATGGAGGCCAGTTGCCGTTCACCCTCAGCCACGCTGCCGCCGTGCTGCCCGCCGTGCGCGGCGACGGGTCCGGCCGGGGGCGGCTGGTGCCCGCGGTGCTCGTCGCGGGTTCGTTCTCCCCCGACATGACCTACTACGCGGCAAGTGTTCTGCCGGTCGCGATGGAGTTCGGGACGATCACGCACTCGTTCGCCGGTGTCTTCACCGTCGACGTGGCGATCGCCTGGGCGCTGGTCGGGCTGTGGCTGCTGGTGCGCGAACCACTGGTGGCGCTGCTGCCACGCGGCCGGCGGGGGCGGATCGCGGCCCTCACGCGGTGCGGGGCACCACGCGCGCGTGTACGGCTCGGTGCGATGGCCCGGTGGTACGTCTCGGCCGCCCTCGGCGCGCTGACGCACATCGTGTGGGACGCGTTCACCCACTTCGACCGCTGGGGGATGCGGCTGTTCCCGGTCCTGGGCCGGGAGGTGGCGGGCTCGCCGCTGTACTGGTACCTGCAGTACGGCGGCTCGGCGGTCGCCGCCGTCGTGATCATCGCGTTCCTGGTCTACGCGGTGCGGCGGGCGCCCGCGCGGACGGTGGCGGTGCCTGCGCCGTCCGTCCGGGACCGCTGGTGGGCCGGTGCGGTGATCGGCGGCTGCGTGGCGGTCGGGGCCGCGCAGCGGGTGGCGCGCTGGTGGGCGTACCGGGGAGCCGACGCGAAGCCCTGGGAGCTGGCGCCGACGGTGTGCTTCGGGGCGGGCGCGGGGCTGCTGCTGGGGCTGCTCGGGTACACCGTGGGTGTCAGGGTGTGGCGCCCGGCCCCGGTCCCTGCCCATAACGGCCAGGACGAGGCCTTGCGGAGCCGTCCGGTCGCTCGGTGAGGGTCACCGTGAACACGGTGATGGTGCGCTGCGGGCGTGAGCGCGGGACCAGGGTGAGCAGCAGCGCGAGATAGCTGCGGCCGAGTTCCGCCCAGTGCCGGTAGGCGCGGGCCAGGCCGGGTCGGGTGACGTGGCCGGTGAGGCGTCGGCCGAGGCCCGCCATGGTTGTGCGCACCGTCGTCGCCGGGTCGGTGGGGATGCGGGCGGTGCTTGCGTCGGCCGCGAGGGCCGGGACCAGCGGGGACGACAGGGACGGGGCCGCGGCGGTGTCCGCCGGTGCGGTGGTCCGTGCCTGGGCCGTCCGGTGGTGGAGCATGCGTATACCCATGCCCGCATCCTTGCCCCTGGGGAGCGCCGGGGGCGTTTTGGCGGGGGCCATTTGGCTGGCGTTCAGGCTTTGGGCCGGTTCGGCACGGGGGGGGCGGCGGTGCCGGGGGCCAATGGTTTCGGCCGGTTCGGCACCTCCCCCACTGCTTCAAGGGCGTGGAGGGACCCCCAGATGCGCCGTGGTGGTTGCTCGCCGTTGCGGCGAAGATGTTTTTGCCGGGATCGGCAGCCGTTGCGGCGAAGCGTCAGTGGGCCGCCGACTCCCAGTCCGGGCCCACGCCCACCGACACATCCAAGGGGGCGCTCAGGGAGACCGCGTTCGCCATTTCGCGGCGGACGATCTCCTCCGTCGCGTCGCGCTCGCCGGGGGCGATCTCCAGGACGATTTCGTCGTGGACCTGGAGGAGCATCCGGGACCTGAGGTCCGCCTCCCGCAGCGCCCGGTCGACGTTCAGCATGGCGATCTTGACGATGTCGGCCGCCGTCCCCTGGATCGGGGCGTTGAGGGCCATGCGCTCGGCCGCCTCGCGGCGCTGCCGGTTGTCGCTGTTGAGGTCGGGGAGATAGCGGCGGCGCCCGAAGAGCGTCGCGGTGTAGCCCGTCGCCCGTGCCTCGTCGACCGCCCGGCGCAGATAGTCCCGTACGCCGCCGAACCGCTCGAAGTACGTGTCCATCAGACCGCGGGCCTCGGCCGCCTCGATGTTCAGCTGCTGGGAGAGACCGAAGGCCGACAGTCCGTACGCCAGGCCGTACGACATCGCCTTGATCTTGCGGCGCATCTCCGCGTCCACGGCGGAGTGCTCGACGGAGAACACGTGTGAGGCGACCGTGTTGTGCAGGTCCTCGCCGGAGTTGAACGCCTCGATCAGGCCCTCGTCCTCGGAGAGGTGGGCCATCACGCGCAGTTCGATCTGGCTGTAGTCGGCGGTCATCAGCGACTCGAAGCCCTCGCCGACGACGAACCCGCGGCGGATCGCGCGGCCCTCGTCCGTGCGGACCGGGATGTTCTGCAGGTTCGGGTCCGTGGAGGAGAGCCGGCCGGTCGCCGCCACCGTCTGGTTGAACGTGGTGTGGATACGGCCGTCCCCGGCGACCGTCTTGATCAGGCCCTCGACCGTGACGCGCAGCTTCGCCTGCTCGCGGTGGCGGAGCATGATGACCGGCAGTTCGTTGTCGGTCTGGGTGGCGAGCCAGGCGAGAGCGTCGGCGTCGGTCGTGTAGCCCGTCTTGGTCTTCTTCGTCTTCGGCAGGGCCAGCTCGCCGAAGAGGACCTCCTGAAGCTGCTTGGGCGAGCCCAGGTTGAACTCGTGCCCGGCCGCCGCGTGCGCCTCCTTCACGGCCTGCTGCACGGCGCCCGCGAACATCTGCTCCATGGCCTCCAGGTGGGCCCGGTCGGCGGCGATGCCGTGCCGCTCCATGCGGGCCAGCAGCGCGGAGGTGGGCAGCTCCACGTCCCGCAGCAGGTCCGCGGCGCCCACTTCCGCCAGGCGGCCCTCGAAGGCCTCCCCCAGGTCGAGGATCGCCCGGGCCTGGATCATCAGGACCTCGGCCTCGGCGCCGTCGTCCGCGCCGAACGCCAGCTGTCCGTCGGCCGCCGCGGCGGGGGCCAGTTCGCGGTGCAGGTACTCCAGCGACAGGGCGTCCAGGTCGAAGGAGCGGCGGCCCGGCTTGACCAGATAGGCGGCGAGTGCCGTGTCCATGGCGACGCCCTCGATGCGCCAGCCGTGCTCGGCGAAGACCCGCATGGCGCCCTTGGCGTTGTGGAACACCTTCGGCCGGTCCACGTCGGCGAGCCACGCCGCGAACGCGTTCTCGTCGGACTCGTCCAGCTCCGACGGGTCGAACCAGGCCGCCGCCCCGTCGGACGCGGCGAGCGCGACCTCGGCGACCGAGCCGGTACCGAGCGCCCAGGTGTCGACGGTGGCGACGCCCAGCACCTCGGTGCCGTGCTCGGCGAGCCAGGCGGTCAGCTCGCCCGTGCCGAGCACGGTGCCGTCCAGCTCCACGCCGTCCGCCGCGACCGGGGTGGTCTCGGCCTCCTCGGCGCCGGGGTCGACCGCGAAGAGCCGCTCACGCAGGGACGGATTGCGGATCTCCAGGGTGTCGAGGACCATCGCGACGGTCTTGCGGTCGTACGGCGCCCGCCCCAGGTCGGCGACCGCCCTGGGCAGCTCCACCCGGCGCTCCAGCTCGGTGAGCCGGCGGTTGAGCTTGACGGCCTCCAGGTGGTCGCGGAGGTTCTGCCCGGCCTTGCCCTTGACCTCGTCGGCACGCTCGACCAGCTCCGCGAACGAACCGAACTGGTTGATCCACTTCGCGGCGGTCTTCTCACCGACACCGGGAATGCCCGGAAGATTGTCCGACGGGTCGCCGCGCAGCGCCGCGAAGTCGGGGTACTGGGCGGGCGTCAGGCCGTACTTCTCGAACACCTTCTCCGGGGTGAAGCGGGTCAGCTCGGAGACGCCCTTCGTCGGGTAGAGCACCGTGGTGTTCTCGGTGACCAGCTGGAAGGAGTCGCGGTCGCCGGTGACGATCAGCACCTCGAAGCCCTCGGCCTCGGCCTGGGTGGCGAGCGTGGCGATGATGTCGTCCGCCTCGAAGCCCTCGACGGCGAAGCGCGGGGCGTGCATCGCGTCGAGCAGCTCGCCGATCAGCTCGACCTGGCCCTTGAACTCGTCCGGGGTCTTGGAGCGGTTCGCCTTGTACTCGGTGAACTCCTCGGAGCGCCAGGTCTTGCGGGAGACGTCGAAGGCCACCGCGAAGTGCGTGGGTGCCTCGTCGCGCAGCGTGTTGGCCAGCATCGACGCGAAGCCGTAGATCGCGTTCGTCGGCTGGCCCGTCGCGGTCGTGAAGTTCTCCGCGGGCAGCGCGAAGAACGCGCGGTAGGCCAGGGAGTGCCCGTCCATGAGCATCAGCCGGGGACGGGTCCCGCCGGGGGTCTTGTCGGTCTTCTTCGCTGCTGTCTCTGCCACGTCCCCGATCCTGCCACGGACCACTGACAGCGGATGCCTCCGGCGGCTTGGCCGCTGTTTGCAGTGCGGTCGGTTCGGCACCGCCGGGCAGCGCCGTCGTGGTTGATCGCCGTTGCGGAGGAGAGATTTTCAAGGCCGAGAGCGAAGATCGACTGGCCGTCTTCGAGGGTTGTCACCTGCGCGTGCGAGGATCGGCGATGTAGTTCACACACGCCGTCGTAAGGAGAGCGGGCGATGGCCAGCAAGGCGCCCAAGGGCGATCCGGTTCAGGACGCGCCGCAGGTCGCGGAGCCGAAGCACGCTGCCGCGGGACTGCCCGCGATCGGTCACACGCTGCGCATGGCCCAGCAGCAGATGGGCGTGAAGCGGACCATGCTGACACTGCTGAGCGTCAACCAGAAGGACGGCTTCGACTGCCCGGGCTGCGCCTGGCCGGAGCCGGACCACCGGCACACGGCGGAGTTCTGCGAGAACGGCGCGAAGGCGGTGGCCGAGGAGGCCACCCTGCGTCGGGTCACCCCGGAGTTCTTCGCCGCGCACACCGTCGCCGACCTGGCGACCCGCAGCGGCTACTGGCTCGGCCAGCAGGGGCGCCTCACGCACCCCATGTACCTCCCCGAAGGGGGCGAGCACTACGAGCCGGTGAGCTGGGAGCGCGCCTTCGACATCGTCGCCGAGGAGATCGCCGCCCTCGGCTCCCCCGACGAGGCCCTCTTCTACACCTCGGGCCGCACCAGCAACGAGGCCGCGTTCCTGTACCAGCTCTTCGCGCGAGAGCTGGGCACGAACAACCTGCCCGACTGCTCCAACATGTGCCACGAGTCCTCCGGCTCGGCCCTGTCCGAGACCATCGGCGTAGGCAAGGGCAGCGTCCTGCTCGAAGACCTCTACCAGGCCGACCTGATCATCGTCGCCGGGCAGAACCCGGGCACGAACCACCCGCGGATGCTCTCCGCACTGGAGAAGGCCAAGGCGGGCGGCGCGCGGATCATCAGCGTCAACCCGCTGCCCGAGGCCGGCCTGGAGCGGTTCAAGAACCCGCAGACCGCCAAGGGCCTCGCCACGGGCAGCCGGCTCAACGATCTGTTCCTGCAGATCCGCCTCGGCGGCGACCAGGCTCTCTTCCGGCTGCTCAACAAGCTGATCCTGGAGACCGAGGGCGCCGCCGACGAGTCCTTCGTCCGCGAACACACCCACGGGTACGAGGAGTTCACCGAGGCCGCCCGCGCCGCTGACTGGGACGAGACGCTCGCCGCGACCGGCCTCACGCGTGCGGACATCGAGAAGGCACTGGACATGGTGCTCGCCTCGGAGCGCACCATCGTCTGCTGGGCGATGGGTCTGACCCAGCACAAGCACTCCGTGCCGACGATCCGCGAGATCGTCAACTTCCTGCTGCTGCGCGGCAACATCGGCCGCCCCGGCGCCGGTGTCTGCCCCGTGCGCGGTCACAGCAACGTCCAGGGCGACCGCACGATGGGCATCTTCGAGCGGCCCGCCCCGGCCTTCCTGGACGCCCTGGAGAAGGAGTTCGGCTTCGCACCGCCGCGCGAGCACGGCTACGACGTCGTACGAGCCATCCGCGCGCTGCGCGACGGCGACGCGAAGGTGTTCTTCGCGATGGGCGGCAACTTCGTCTCCGCCTCCCCGGACACAAAGGTCACCGAGGCGGCGATGCGGCGGGCCCGGCTGACCGTGCACGTGTCGACGAAGCTCAACCGCTCGCACGTGGTCACGGGCGCGCGTGCGCTGATCCTGCCGACGTTGGGCCGCACCGAGCGCGATCTGCAGGGCTCCGGCGAGCAGTTCGTGACCGTCGAGGACTCGATGGGCATGGTGCACGCCTCCCGCGGCCGGCTGGATCCGGCGAGCACGCATCTGCTGTCCGAGCCCGCCATCGTGTGCCGGCTGGCGCGGCGCGTGCTGGGCGAGGGCAGCGTGGTGCCGTGGGAGGAGTTCGAGAAGGACTACGCGACGATCCGCGACCGCATCGCGCGCGTGGTCCCCGGTTTCGAGGACTTCAACGCGCGCGTGGAGCACCCGGGCGGCTTCGCGCTGCCGCACGCCCCGCGCGACGAGCGGCGGTTCCCGACGGCCACCGGCAAGGCCAACTTCACGGCCGCGCCGATCGAGTACCCGAAGGTGCCCGAGGGGCGGCTGCTGCTGCAGACCGTGCGCTCGCACGATCAGTACAACACCACGATCTACGGCCTCGACGACCGCTACCGGGGCATCAAGCACGGCCGCCGGGTGGTGCTCGTGAACCCCGAGGACGCGCGGGAGCTGCGGCTGGCCGACGGGTCGTACGTGGACCTGGTGAGCGAGTGGCGCGACGGCGTGGAGCGGCGGGCCGCCGGGTTCCGGATCGTGCACTACCCGACCGCTCGGGGCTGCGTCGCCGCGTACTACCCCGAGACGAACGTGCTCGTACCGCTGGACGCCACCGCGGACACCAGTAACACCCCGGCCAGCAAGTCCGTCGTCGTGCGTCTGGAACAATCGGCGACCGACTGAGCGTTTGCTCAGCCGACAGACACTCGTACGCCGAACGGAGCCGGGTCCATGGGTGAGCAGCAGCATGTGAAGTTCCCGAAGGAGATCATCGACGAGTACGCGGCCCTCGGGGTCGACCTGCCCGCCCTGTTCTCCGCGGGGCACCTGGGGACCCGAATGGGCGTGCAGATCGTCGAGGCGTCGGCGGAGCGGGTCGTCGGGACGATGCCGGTGGAGGGCAACACCCAGCCGTACGGGCTGCTGCACGGAGGCGCGTCCGCCGTACTGGCGGAGACCCTGGGCTCGGTGGGCTCGATGCTGCACGGCGGGAGCTCGAAGATCGCGGTCGGCGTCGACCTCAACTGCACCCATCACCGGGGCGTGCGGTCGGGACTGGTCACCGGAGTCGCGACGCCCGTGCACCGGGGGCGGACCACCGCGACGTACGAGATCGTGATCAGCGACGAGGAGGGACGCCGCGTGTGCACCTCGCGGCTGACCTGCCTGCTGCGCGACCTGAACCCGGGCGACGCGGCACCGTCTCCGGCCACGCAGGGCTGAGCCCGGGACCCGATCCCGGCTGGGCCGTTGATCCGCGCCACCCGGCCCCTTAGCGTCGTCGCATGGGACGGCGAAGAGTCACCCGGCCGGGGGCGACGCTGCCGGCGCTCGGACTGGCGCTGCTGGCAGGCGTGTTGACGACCGGATGCGGCGGGTCCGAAGGGCTCGGCCCCGCCATCTCCGCCTCCGGCAGCGCTGTTCACCCCACGCACGGTACCCCCTCGGCGTCAGCGAACTCCGACGCCGAGCTGTGCACCAGGATCGTCACGCACTGGGCGCGGCAGGTGCTCGACAGCAGCACCTACGGCGACTACCAGTCGATGGGGCTGTCCAACGGGCAGTATGCGATCCTGCGGGAAGTCGTGGACGCGGCACGGGCCATGAAGCGGCATCAAGGTGCCGCTGCCGCCGACGAGTTGATCGACCGTCGGACGCGTGCGGCCTGCGCCGACCGGTATCGCCACGGCGCGCCGAGCGGAGGTCCCTGGCAGTGAGCGGCGTCGGTCCGGTCGAGCCCGGGGAGGGCACGCGTGCGTGGGACACCCACGACACGCATGACACCCACGGCACTTACGGCGCCCACGATGCGGACGGCAGCCGACCCCACGGGCCCCCGCGCGCACATCTCGCCGCCCTGTACGCCCGCCACCCCCGCGCCACGCTGGCCCTAGTCACCACCGCCGCCCTCCTGGCCGGCGGCGGCTACCTCTACGCCACCCGGCCGCAGCAACCTCCGCCGCCTCCCCCGCCGTATCCCGCGCAGGTCGTCGAAATGGCGTACCTGGACGCGGAGTCCACCCCGGCCGGCGCCCCGCCTCGCAGCTTCAGCTTCGCCGTGCGCATGACCGTCGAGTCCGGACCGCCGGTCACCGTGACCCGGGTGACCCAGCCGTACGCCGGACTTGCGCTGGTCTCGGCGCCGCGCACCCCTTTCCGGACAAGGGCGGGTTTTCCCCGCGAGGTCACGATCACCATGCATGTGACGGATTGCGGAAAAGTGCCAAAGGACGCCGGACTGCCTTTCCTGGAAGTAACTCTACGTAATACGCGCGCAATACAAGCCCAGAGTTTCATCCTCGGCCCACGCTACGCACGACACCTCTCCCGTGCGGTGCAGGTCGCCTGCAGCAACGATTCCCTGTAATCACCAAAACACCCGAGACGCCTGAACAGATCCGCGTGAGTCCTGCGGGTTCTCACCATGCGGACAGGGCGAATCGGACGGAATTCTGCCGTTCCCCCCACTGGGTACCGCTCTGCATTACCTCGTGTCATAACAAGAGCGTCACAGCATCGGTCAGACACTCCTCCACGTTCGCCACCCGCGCTTAGAGTCACGGCCAGTCACCGCGCCGATGGTTGTCGCTTCGGGCCCGCGTGCGACTCGGCCGCTTCCACAGGGATGCGGTTGTGCCTGGGGAAAGGACTGATCGTGCGTCAACGTTCGCTCATTGCCGTCACCGCCGCGCTGGCGGCGGGAGCACTCACCCTCACCGCCTGCGGCTCGCGCGACAGCGGCGACAAGGGCTCGGACTCCGGCAGCGGCGGCACCACCGTTGTCATCGGCGTCGACGCCCCGCTGACCGGCGACCTGTCCGCGCTCGGCCTGGGCATCAAGAACTCGGTCGACCTCGCTGCCAACACCGCCAACAAGCAGAAGTACGTCAAGGGCGTCACCTTCAAGATCGAGGCCCTCGACGACCAGGCGCAGCCGTCCTCCGGCCAGCAGAACGCCACCAAGCTCGTCGCCGACAAGTCGGTCCTCGGCGTCGTCGGCCCGCTCAACTCCTCCGTCGCCGAGTCGATGCAGAAGGTCTTCGACGACGCCAAGCTGGTCGAGGTCTCCCCGGCCAACACCAACCCGGCACTGACCCAGGGCACCAACTGGCAGACGTCGAAGGCGCGGACGTACAAGTCGTACTTCCGCACCGCGACCACGGACGCCATCCAGGGCCCGTTCGCCGCGCAGTACGTCTACAACAAGGCCAAGAAGACCAAGGTCTTCGTCATCGACGACAAGAAGACCTACGGTGCCGGCCTCGCCGCCACCTTCACCGACGAGTTCAAGAAGCTCGGCGGCAAGGTCGTCGGCACCGAGCACATCAACCCCGACACCAAGGACTTCTCCGCGGTCGCCACCAAGGTGAAGAACTCCGGTGCCGAGGTCGTCTACTACGGCGGCGAGTACCCGCAGGCCGGCCCGCTCAGCAAGCAGATCAAGGCCGCCGGCGCCAAGATCCCGCTGGTCGGCGGCGACGGCATCTACAGCGCCGACTTCATCAAGCTGGGCGGCGCCTCCGCCACCGGCGACCTCGCCACCTCGGTCGGCGCGCCGGTCGAGACGCTGCCCTCCGCCACGGAGTTCGTCGCCAACTACAAGACCGCAGGCTACAAGGAGGCCTACGAGGCGTACGGCGGTTACTCCTACGACTCGGCCTGGGCGATCATCGAGGCCGTGAAGAAGGTCGTGGACGACAACGGCGGCAAGCTGCCGTCCGACGCCCGCGACAAGGTCACCGCCGCCATGCAGAACGTCTCCTTCGACGGTGTGACCGGCAAGGTCTCCTTCGACGAGTTCGGTGACGCCACCAACAAGCAGCTCACGGTGTACTCCGTCACCAGCGGCGCCTGGAAGGCCGTGGAGTCCGGCACCTTCAGCGGCAGCTGACCCACACCCGCACCCTCGAGCCGCGCGGGGCGCTGTTCCACTGGCGCCCCGCGCGGACTCACATCCGGCCACATTCGTCGAACATCCGAAGTCTCGGAGGACATGCGGTGAACGAACTGCCGCAGCAGCTGGTCAACGGCCTGCTACTAGGATCCATGTACGGGCTGGTCGCCATCGGCTACACGATGGTCTATGGCATTGTCCAGCTCATCAACTTCGCCCACGGCGAGATCTTCATGACGGGAGCGTTCGGCGCTCTCACGGTCTACGCGTACATCCTTCCCGACGGCACCTCCATGTGGGTGGCCCTGCCACTGATGCTGGTCGGCGCCATCCTCGTCGCCGTCACCGTCGCCGTCGGAGCGGAACGGTTCGCCTACCGCCCCCTGCGCACCGCGCCGCGCCTCGCGCCCCTCATCACCGCCATCGGCCTCTCCCTCGCGCTGCAGCAGGCCGTGTGGGCCTGGTACCCCGAGGCGAAGTCCGCCCGCACCTTCCCGAGCATCCCCGGCGGCCCCTTCGAGATCGGCAACGTCACCATCCAGACCGGCGACATCTTCCTGCTCGTCGCCGCCCCCGTCAGCATGGCGTTCCTCGCCTACTTCGTGATGCGCACCCGCACCGGCCGCGGCATGCAGGCCACCGCCCAGGACCCGGACACCGCGAAACTGATGGGCGTCAACACCGACCGCATCATCGTCATCGCGTTCGCCCTCGGCGCCACCTTCGCCGCCGTCGGCTCCGTCGCCTACGGCCTCAAGTACGGTCAGATCGACTTCCGCATGGGCTTCATCCTCGGCCTCAAGGCCTTCACCGCGGCCGTCCTCGGCGGCATCGGCAACATCTACGGCGCCATGCTCGGCGGCCTCGTCCTCGGCGTCGCCGAGGCCCTGTCCACCGCCTACATCGCGGACATCCCGGGCATGGACAAGTTCGGCAGCCAGTCCTGGGCAGACGTCTGGGCCTTCGTACTCCTCATCCTCGTACTGCTGTTCAGGCCACAAGGCCTGCTCGGCGAGCGCGTCGCGGACAGGGCGTGACACCGATGACCACACAGACCACCGCACCCGAATCCCCGAGCACCCCCTCGGCCGCCCCCACCGGACTCATCGGCCTGCCGCCGCAGCTCGGCCGGGCGCTCGCCACCGCCGGCGGCGCCCTCACCATCGTCTCCACCTTCCTCGCCTGGACCTGGACCCCCGACTTCCCCGGCGACCTCACCGTCTACGGCTACCCGGGCGGCCTCCAGGTGCTCGTCCTCATCGGCGGCGTCCTCACCACCCTCTTCGGCCTCGCCTCGTACGGCGTCAAGGGCCTCGGCTGGCTGACCCCCGCGAGCGCCGACAGCGCCCTCAAGCTGTCCGCGCTCGGCGCCTTCGCCACCGCCTGGTACACCGTCATCGCCATCAGCGCCAAGCTCGGCGGCGTCGTCAACCTCGAGCCCGGCGGCTTCATCGTCGCCGCCGCCACCCTCGCCGCCCTCCTCGGCGCGCTCTCCCTCCCGTTCGAACGCCCGGCCCCCGACCTGGCCGACCCCGACGACACCGGCTGGGAACTCTTCAAGCACAACAGCCGCCAGAACTGGAACAACTTCAAGGCCGCCTTCGCCTCCGAGACCCCGGCACCCGCGCGCCAACTGGCCGCCTACGCCGAGATCCTCGTCATCGTCGCCGCCATGGCCCTCGGCCTCATCGTCTTCACCTACGGCATCGGCACCCAGTACGACCAGCTCTTCGTCGGCTTCCTCATCACCGCCGGCTTCAGCTTCGCCGCCATCGGCAAGGCCGGGCTCGTGGCCCGCGTCTCGGCGATCACCGCGCGACACCGCACCATCACCATGACCGGCGCGTTCCTCGCCGCCGCCGCCTTCCCCTTCACCCAGTCCGACGACCAGTACGCGACCATCGGCGTCTACATCCTGATCTTCGCCACCGTCGCCCTCGGCCTCAACATCGTCGTCGGTCTCGCCGGCCTCCTCGACCTCGGATACGTCGCCTTCCTCGGCGTCGGCGCCTACACCTCGGCGCTCGTCTCGGGCTCACCCTCCTCGCCCCTGCACGTCAACTGGCCGTTCTGGGCCTCGGCACTGCTCGGCGCAGCCGTCGCCATGGTCTTCGGCGTCCTCATCGGCGCCCCCACCCTGCGCCTGCGCGGCGACTACCTCGCCATCGTCACCCTCGGCTTCGGTGAGATCTTCCGCATCACCGTCCTCAACATGGACGGCACGTCCGGCCCCGACGTCACCAACGGCTCCAACGGCATCTCCTCGATCCCGAACCTCGACATCCTCGGCTTCGACTTCGGCGCCGAGCACACCATCCTCGGCGCCACCGTCGGCCGGTTCGCGAACTACTTCCTGCTGATGCTGCTCATCACCCTCATCGTGGTCGTCGTATTCCGCCGCAGCAGCGACTCCCGCATCGGCCGCGCCTGGATCGCCATCCGCGAAGACGAAACCGCCGCCCTCGCCATGGGCATCAACGGCTTCCGCGTCAAGCTCATCGCCTTCGCCCTCGGCGCCTGCCTCGCCGGCCTCGCCGGCTCCGTCCAGGCCCACGTCACCTACACCGTGACCCCCGAGCAGTACCAGTTCGCCCACGTCGTACCGCCCAACTCGGCCTTCCTCCTCGCCGCAGTCGTCCTCGGCGGCATGGGCACCATCTCCGGACCGCTCGTCGGCGCCGCGCTGCTGTACCTGATCCCCGCCAAGCTCCAGTTCCTGGGCGACTACCAGCTCTTCGCCTTCGGCGTCGCACTCGTCCTGCTGATGCGCTTCCGCCCCGAAGGCCTCATCCCCAACCGGCGCCGCCAGCTCGAATTCCACGAAGAAGCCGAAGCGCCCGCCGTCCTCACCAAGGCAGGGGCCTGACCACCATGACCACCGACACCACCACCAAGGTCGCCCCCACAGGCGAAACGGTCCTCGACGCCCGCGGCGTCACCATGCGCTTCGGCGGCCTCACCGCCGTACGCAACGTCGACCTCACCGTCAACAGCGGCGAGATCGTCGGCCTCATCGGCCCCAACGGCGCCGGCAAAACCACCTTCTTCAACTGCCTCACCGGGCTCTACATCCCCACCGAGGGCGAGGTCCGCTTCAAGGGCAACCTCCTGCCGCCCAAGTCCTTCAAGGTCACCGCCGCCGGCATCGCCCGTACGTTCCAGAACATCCGCCTGTTCGCCAACATGACGGTCCTGGAGAACGTGCTGGTCGGCCGCCACACGCGGACGAAGGAAGGCCTCTGGTCCGCCCTCCTGCGCGGCCCCGGCTTCCACCGCGCCGAAGCCGCCTCCCGCGAACGCGCCATGGAACTCCTCGAGTTCGTCGGCCTGGAGAAAAAGGCCGAACACCTGGCCCGCAACCTCCCCTACGGCGAACAGCGCAAGCTGGAGATCGCCCGCGCGCTGGCCAGCGAGCCGGGCCTGCTCCTGCTCGACGAGCCCACCGCCGGCATGAACCCGCAGGAAACCCGCGCCACCGAAGAACTCGTCTTCGCCATCCGCGACAAGGGCATCGCCGTCCTCGTCATCGAGCACGACATGCGCTTCATCTTCAACCTCTGCGACCGCGTCGCCGTCCTCGTCCAGGGCGAGAAGCTCGTCGAGGGCGACAGCGCCACCGTGCAGGGCGACGAGCGGGTCATCGCCGCTTATCTGGGCGAGCCCTTCGAGAACGCTCCCGGCGACGAGGAGGTCGCCGAGGTCGAGGCCGCCGAGGCACACGCCGAGACCACCACGGACGCCGCGCCCGGCAAGGAGAACGACCGATGACCGCACTACTCGAAGTGGAGGACCTCCGCGTCGCCTACGGCAAGATCGAAGCCGTCAAGGGCATCTCCTTCAAGGTCGACGCCGGTGAGGTCGTCACCCTGATCGGCACGAATGGCGCGGGCAAGACAACCACGCTGCGCACGCTGTCCGGACTGCTCAAGCCGGTCGGCGGGCAGATCAGGTTCAACGGCAAGTCACTGAAGAAGGTCCCCGCCCACCAGATCGTCTCACTCGGCCTCGCCCACTCCCCCGAGGGGCGGCACATCTTCCCCCGCATGACCATCGAGGACAACCTGCGCCTCGGCGCGTTCCTGCGCAACGACAAGCCCGGCATCGAGAAGGACATCCAGCGCGCCTACGACCTCTTCCCCATCCTCGGGGAGCGCAGGAAGCAGGCCGCGGGCACCCTCTCCGGCGGCGAGCAGCAGATGCTGGCCATGGGCCGCGCGCTCATGTCCCAGCCGAAACTGCTCATGCTCGACGAGCCCTCCATGGGCCTGTCCCCGATCATGATGCAGAAGATCATGGCGACGATCGCCGAGCTCAAGTCCCAGGGCACGACCATCCTCCTGGTCGAACAGAACGCCCAGGCCGCGCTCTCCCTGGCCGACCACGGCCACGTCATGGAAGTCGGCAACATCGTGCTGTCCGGCACCGGCCAGGACCTGCTGCACGACGAATCCGTACGCAAGGCGTACCTCGGCGAGGACTGAGTTCACTCCGATGCACGAAGAGGCCCGCGCCCCCTGTCGGGGACGCGGGCCTCTTCCGCTGTACTGGGGAGAACTAGCCCTTCGCGGACTTCTTCTCCTCGGCGTCCTGAATGACCGCCTCGGCGACCTGCTGCATGGACATACGACGGTCCATGGAGGTCTTCTGAATCCACCGAAACGCGGCGGGCTCGGTCAGCCCGTACTCCGTCTGCAGCACCGACTTCGCACGGTCGACCAGCTTCCGCGTCTCCAGGCGCTGCGTGAGATCCACGATCTCCTTCTCCAGCGCCTTCAACTCCGTGAACCGCGACACGGCCATCTCGATCGCCGGTACGACGTCACTCTTGGTGAACGGCTTCACCAGGTACGCCATGGCGCCGGCGTCACGGGCACGCTCGACGAGGTCGCGCTGCGAGAAGGCGGTCAGCATGAGAACCGGGGCGATGGACTCCTCGGCGATCTTCTCTGCCGCGGAGATGCCGTCGAGCTTGGGCATCTTCACGTCCAGGATCACCAGGTCCGGCCGGTGCTCGCGGGCGAGCTCGACGGCCTGCTCACCGTCACCGGCCTCGCCGACTACGGAGTACCCCTCCTCCTCCAGCATCTCTTTCAGGTCGAGCCGGATCAGCGCCTCGTCCTCGGCGATGACGACACGGGTCGTCAGCGGAGGCACGTGCGACTTGTCGTCGTCAGGCACGTCTACGGGCTGGGGCGACTCGGGGGTCACGGGGGCTCCTTGTACGGGCCGGGGAGGTTCTGCTGCCTCTGAGCCTACCTAGCTGAACCCGATGGGGGTGACCGGGTACACTCCCAGCAGTGCTGATGCCGGGTTGGCGGAACAGGCAGACGCAGATGTCTCAAACACATCTGTCCGAGAGGACGTGCGGGTTCGAGTCCCGCACCCGGCACTCTCCGAAGCGGAGGATCACGTTCGCGTGATCCTCCGCTTTTTGCTGCGTGTCGTCACGATCAGTGACACAGAGTTGCCGCATGAACTTTCATGGCACTGAAGTGCGACAGAAAGCTGTCACGCTGCTGCGCAACGGCGCGAAGAACGCGGAAGTGGCCCGGAAACTCAACGTCCCGCTGGGCACCATCGGCTACTGGAAGCATCTGGACCGGGCAAAGCGCGGCGAGTGTCCCGGACGGCACAGTCCGCCATGCCCACGATGCGACGGACGGGAACTCGATGAGTCGCGATACAGCTATCTACTCGGCCTCTACCTCGGCGACGGCCATATCAGCCACTACTCCGAGCACCGAGTACCCAACCTCATGATCACCTGCACCGAGTCATGGCCCGGCCTCATGGACGAATGCGAAGCGGCCATGCGTACCGTGTTCCCCGGCAACTCCGTCTGCCGCGTCCGCAGGATCGGCTGCAGCAACGTGAAGGTGTACTCGAAGCACCTGCATTGCCTCTTTCCACAACACGGCCCTGGCAAGAAGCACGAGCGACCGATCATGCTCAAACCCTGGCAGCAGGAGATCGTCGACGCCCGCCCCTGGGACTTCATCCGCGGCCTCATCCACTCCGATGGCTGCCGCATCACCAACTGGACAGAGAAGCTGATCGGCAGCGAGCGCAAGCGCTACGAGTACGCCCGCTACTTCTTCTCCAACAAGTCGGACGACATCCGGCGGCTCTTCACCGACACCCTCGACAAAGTCGGCGTCGAATGGACCACCCTCGCCCGCGGCAGCGACCCCTTCAACATCTCCATCGCCCGCAAAGCCTCCACAACCCTCATGGACACCCACGTAGGCCCGAAGTACTGAAGCCCTACTTGGGACTGTCGTCCTCCCCGATGTGGTGTACCCGCACCAGGTTCGTCGAGCCGGAGACGCCGGGAGGCGAACCCGCCGTGATCACCACGACGTCGCCCTTCTCGCAGCGGCCGTACTTGAGGAGCAGTTCGTCGACCTGGTCGACCATCGCGTCCGTGGACTCGACGTGCGGACCGAGGAACGTCTCCGCGCCCCAGGTGAGGCTGAGCTGGGAGCGGGTCGCCTGTTCCGGGGTGAAGGCCAGGAGGGGGATCGGGGAGCGGTAGCGGGAGAGCCGGCGGGCGGTGTCGCCCGACTGGGTGAAGGCGACCAGGAACTTGGCGCCGAGGAAGTCGCCCATCTCGGCCGCCGCGCGGGCGACTGCACCGCCCTGGGTGCGGGGCTTGTTCGACTCGGTGAGTGGCGGGAGGCCCTTGGCGAGGATGTCCTCTTCGGCGGCCTCGACGATGCGGGCCATGGTGCGGACCGTCTCGACGGGGTGTTTGCCGACGCTGGTCTCGCCGGAGAGCATGACCGCGTCGGTGCCGTCGATGACGGCGTTGGCGACGTCGCTGGCTTCGGCCCTGGTGGGGCGGGCGTTGTCGATCATCGAGTCGAGCATCTGGGTGGCGACGATGACGGGTTTGGCGTTGCGCTTGGCGAGTTTGATGGCCCGCTTCTGGACGATGGGGACCTGTTCCAGGGGCATTTCGACGCCGAGGTCGCCGCGGGCGACCATGATGCCGTCGAAGGATGCCACGATGTCGTCGATGTTTTCGACGGCCTGGGGCTTCTCGACCTTGGCGATGACGGGGAGGCGGCGGTGTTCCTCGTCCATGATGCGGTGGACGTCGACGATGTCCTTGCCGGTGCGGACGAAGGAGAGCGCGAGGACGTCGAAGCCGGTGCGCAGGGCCCAGCGGAGGTCGGCCTCGTCCTTGTCGGAGAGGGCGGGTACGGAGACGGCGACGCCGGGCAGGTTGAGGCCCTTGTGGTCGGAGATCATTCCGCCTTCGACGACGGTGGTGTGGACGCGGGGGCCGTCGACGGCGGTGACTTCGAGGCAGACTTTGCCGTCGTCGACGAGGATGCGTTCGCCTGTGGTGACGTCGGTGGCGAGGCCGGAGTATGTGGTTCCGCACTGGTGGCGGTCGCCTTCGGCGTCTTCCTCCACGGTGATGGTGAAGGTGTCGCCGCGTTCAAGGAGTACGGGGCCTTCGGTGAATCGTCCGAGTCGGATCTTCGGGCCTTGAAGGTCGGCGAGCAGGCCCACGCTGCGGCCGGTCTCGTCGGCGGCCTTTCGCACGTGCCGGTAGCGCTCCTCGTGTTCGGCGTAGGTGCCGTGGCTGAGGTTGAATCGGGCTACGTCCATTCCGGCCTCGACCAGTGCTTTGATCTGGTCGTACGAGTCGGTGGCGGGCCCCAATGTACAGACGATCTTTGCTCGGCGCATGACTCGAGCCTATGGCTTACCAGTGGGTAGAGAATTGGCCGGACGTGACTACTCAACAACCTTTGCGTGAAGCGTCATTGACAAGTGTTGAATTGTGCGGCGGCCCGCTCCTATGAGCATTTCGAATTTCCGTCGGTTGCCCGCCGCGTCACAGTCGCGGTGGTGTCATCGTAAATCGGGCGTTGACCTGGGCGTGGACGTGTTGGCGTTGGGGTTCCAGGTCCAGTGGGGGCGGGGTTTCGTCGTCGAGGGCGGCGCCGAAGGCCATGGAGCGGGTGAGGCCGGCGGCGCGGGGGTACGGCTCGAAGCTGTCGGTGCCTGTGTCGGCGATCTCGACGAGGGCGGTGAGGGTGGTGTCGAGGGCCTCGGCGTATTCGCGGGCGCGCTGGATCGCCTCGTGCACCGCTTGCTGGCGGGCTTGGCGGTGGACGGGTGAGTCGGGGCGCAGGGCCCACCAGGGGCCGTCGACGCGGGTGAGTTCGAGGTCGGTGGCCTTGGTCGCGAGTTCGCCGAGGGCGGTGAAGTCGGTGAGGTCGGCGATGATGTGGACTCGGCCGTTGTAGCTGCGGACGCGTTCGCCGCGGCCGTGGGGGGAGAGTTCGGGGGTGATGGAGAAGAAGCCGGTCTCGACGCGTTCCACGGCGTCGCCGTAGGACTTGACGAGTTCGAGGAGTTCGGCGTTGCGGCGGGTCAGGTCGTCGAGTGCGGAACGGCGGTCGCGTCCGCGGGCGTTGACGGTGATGCCGATGCGGGCGGTCTCGGGTTCGACCTCGAGATGGGCCTCGCCGCGGACTGCGACGTGGGGCACCTCGGGCGTGGGGGAGGGCGACGGGGTGGCCATACGTCCCACTGTGCCATGGCTTTTCCGTTTGAACCTGTCGAGTTGACCCGTTAGGTCACCGGATCGAAACCTCCTGGACCTGTTGCTGTAAGTCATGCCCAGGTCACAATCTACGCGCGTCGTTGACCGTTCCCCGAGGAGATCCAGACATGCCGTTGAACCGTCGGAAGTTCCTGAAGAAGTCCGCCGTCACCGGGGCGGGGGTCGCGCTGGCCACCCAGGCGGTGGCTCCGGCGGCGCACGCCACGACGGCGTCGCCGGCCTCCGCGAAGCAGTCGAAGAGGTACTCGCTGACCGTCATGGGCACGACGGACCTGCACGGGAACGTCTTCAACTGGGACTACTTCAAGAACGCGGACTACTCCGACAAGGCCGGCAACGCGGTCGGCCTGGCCCGTATCTCGACCCTGGTGAACGAGGTGCGTGAGGCGAAGGGCCGCTGCAACACCCTGCTGATCGACGCGGGCGACACGATCCAGGGCACCCCGCTGACGTACTACTACGCGA
This sequence comes from Streptomyces sp. NPDC002619, assembly GCF_042889305.1. NCBI lineage: Bacteria > Bacillati > Actinomycetota > Actinomycetes > Kitasatosporales > Streptomycetaceae > Streptomyces > Streptomyces sp. NPDC002619. Next base: position 133,501 of record NZ_JBIAQV010000005.1, read on the forward strand.
AGGTCGACCCGATCACCGCCAAGGGCGGCCCGGTGCACCCGATGGCGCTGGCGATGAACGCGATCGGGTACGACGCGGCGGCGCTCGGCAACCATGAGTTCAACTACGGCATCGAGACGCTGCGCAAGTTCGAGGACCAACTGGACTTTCCGCTGCTGGGCGCCAACGCGGTGGACGCGAAGTCGCTGCGGCCCGCGTTCCCGCCGTACTTCATCAAGGAGTTCCGCGTTCCGGGCGCCCGGCCGGTGAAGGTCGCCGTCCTCGGGCTGACGAACCCGGGTATCGCGATCTGGGACAAGGCATATGTGCAGGGCAAACTGGCGTTCCCGGGTCTGGAGGAGCAGGCCGCGAAGTGGGTGCCGAAGCTGAAGTCGCTGGGCGCGGACGTCGTGATCGTGTCGGCGCACTCGGGCGCGTCGGGCACGTCTTCGTACGGTGACCAGCTGCCGTATGTGGAGAACGCGGCTGCCAACGTGGCCCGGCAGGTGCCGGGCATCGACGCGATCCTGGTCGGGCACGCGCATGTGGAGATCCCGGAGCAGAAGGTCGTCAACGAGCAGACCGGGAAGTCGGTCGTGCTGTCGGAGCCGCTGATGTGGGGTGAGCGCCTCACGGTGTTCGACGTCGAGCTGGTGTTCAGCAAGGGCCGCTGGGAGGTCGAGTCGGTGGCGGCGTCGCTGCTGAACTCGAACTCGGTCGCCGCGGACCCGAAGATCACCAAGCTGCTGACGGACGAGCACGAGAAGGTCGTCGAGTACGTCAACCAGGTCGTCGGCACCGCGACGGTGACGCTGACCACGGTGGACGCCCGCTACAAGGACGCGCCGATCATCGACCTGATCAACAAGGTCCAGGAGGACGTGGTCAAGGCGGCGCTGGCGGGCACGCAGTATGCCTCGCTGCCGGTGATCTCGCAGGCCTCGCCGTTCTCGCGCACCTCGCAGATCCCGGCCGGAAATGTGACGATCCGGGATCTGTCGAGCCTGTATGTGTACGACAACACGCTGGTCGCGAAGCTGCTGACGGGTGCTCAGGTGCGGGCGTACCTGGAGTACTCGGCGGCGTACTACGTCCAGACGGCCGCGGACGCGGTGGTGGACGTGGACAAGCTGACGAACGCGAACGGCCGTCCGGACTACAACTACGACTATGTGTCGGGCGTCCAGTACGACATCGACGTGGCGCAGCCGGCGGGTTCGCGGATCAAGAACCTCACGTTCAACGGTGCGGCGCTGGACGACGCGCAGCAGTTCGTGTTCGCGGTGAACAACTACCGGGCGAACGGTGGCGGCGCGTTCCCGCACGTGGCTTCGGCGCAGGAGCTGTGGTCGGAGTCGACGGAGATCCGGACGCGGATCGCGGAGTGGGCGACGGCGAAGGGTGTCCTGGACCCGAAGGACTTCGCGTCGGTGGACTGGAAGCTGACGCGCGACGGCACGCCTGTGTTCTAGAACCCTGTCAGTCCGACGGCGCCGGCGATGACTTTCGCCGGCGCCGTCGGCCGTTTCTCATCTTGCGTCGCTGAGCGGGGTGAGCGTGGTGGTCCTGCGGGCCGTTGGGAGCTGGGGGTGTGGTTCGAGGCCGAAGCTGGTGAAGGCGGTGCGGGCGGGCAGGGGGTAGGGGTCTTTTCCGGTCAGGGAGTTGAGGATGGTGGCGCTGCGCCAGGCGGCGAGGCCGAGGTCGGGGGTGCCGACGCCGTGGGTGTGGAGTTCGGCGTTTTGCACGTACACGGTGCCGGTGACGGAGGGGTCGAGGACGAGTCGGAACTCCTCGTCGATGCGTGGGCGTCCGGCGGCGTCGCGGCGCAGGTGGGGGTCGAGTCCGGCGAGGATGCGCCCGAGGGGGCGTTCGCGGTAGCCGGTGGCGAGGACGACGGCGTCGGTGGTGAGCCGGGAGCGGGTGTTCTGCTGGATGTGTTCGAGGTGGAGTTCGACTTTGTTGGTGGCGATGCGGCCGGCGGTGCGGACCTGGACGCCGGGTGTGAGGACGGTGTCGGGCCAGCCGCCGTGCAGGCTGCGGCGGTAGAGCTCGTCGTGGATGGCGGCCATGGTGTCGGCGCCGATGCCTTTGTGGAGTTGCCACTGGGCGGCGACGAGCTGGTCGCGGACGGGTTCGGTAAGGGCGTGGAAGTAGCGGGTGTAGTCGGGGGTGAAGTGTTCGAGGCCGAGTTTGGAGTACTCCATGGGGGCGAAGGACTCGGAGCGTCCGATCCAGTGCAGGTTCTCGCGGCCGGGTGGGCGGTGGCGCAGCAGGTCGAGGAAGACTTCGGCGCCGGACTGTCCTGAGCCGACGACGGTGACGTGTCCGGCGGTGAGGAAGGTCTCGCGGTGTTCGAGGTAGTCGGCGGCGTGGACGACGGGCACGCCGGGGGTGTCGACGAGGGGGCTGAGCGGATCGGGTACGTGGGGGGCGGTGCCGACGCCTAGGACGACGTTTCTGGTGTAGGCGCGGCCGAGTGCCTCGGCTTCTGCGTTGCTGTCGAGTTGGGTGTAGTCGACTTCGAAGACGTCGCGTTCGGCGTTCCAGCGGACGGCGTCGGCCTGGTGGGAGAAGTGCAGGCCGGGGAGGTTTTCGGCGACCCAGCGGCAGTAGGCGTCGTATTCGGCGCGCTGGATGTGGAAGCGTTCGGCGAAGTAGAAGGGGAAGAGGCGGTCGCGGGTTTTGAGGTAGTTGAGGAACGACCAGCGGCTGGCGGGGTCGGCGAGGGTCACCAGGTCGGCGAGGAAGGGGACTTGGAGGGTGGCGCCGTCGATGAGGAGTCCGGGGTGCCAGTCGAAGCCTGGGCGTTGTTCGTAGAAGACGGTGTCGAGTTCGGTGAGGGGGTGGGCGAGGGCGGCGAGGGAGAGGTTGAAGGGGCCGATGCCGATGCCGACCAGGTCGCGGGGTGCTGCGGTCTCGTGGTGTGGGGGGCGGGTCATCCGGGGTTGGTTCCTTCCACGAGTTTCAGTAGGCCGGCCAGTTCGTCCGGGCGGGTGTGGGGGTTGAGGAGGGTTACCTTGAGCCAGAGGCGGCCGTCGAGGCGGGCCCGGCCGAGGACGGCGCGGCCGTCGTGCAGCAGGGTGCGCCTGAGGGCGGCCACGGCGTCGTCGGTGGCCAGGACGGGCCGGAACAGGACGGTGCTGATGACGGGCCCGTCGTACAGCTCGAAGCCCGGGTGGTCCTGGACGAGGGCGGCGAACTCGCGTGCCCGCGCGCAGACCTGGTCGACGAGGGCGCCGAGGCCGGTGCGGCCGAGGGTCCTGAGGGTGACGGCGATCTTGAGGACGTCGGGGCGGCGGGTGGTGCGCAGGGAGCGGCCTAGGAGGTCGGGGAGGCCGGCTTCGGTGTCGTCGTCGGCGTTGAGGTAGTCGGCGTGCTGGTGGAGGACGGCGAGTTCGCGGGGGCGGGCGACGGCGAGGAGGCCTGCGGCGACCGGTTGCCAGCCGAGTTTGTGCAGGTCGAGGGTGACGGTGTGGGCGGCTTCGAGTCCGGCGAGTTTTTCGCGGTGCCGGTCGCTGAAGACGAGCCCGCCGCCGTACGCGGCGTCGATGTGCAGGCGGGTTCCGTGGGCGGCGCACAGGCCGGCGATCTCGGGCAGTGCGTCGATGAGTCCGGCGTCGGTGGTGCCCGCGGTGGCGGCGACGAGGAGGGGGCCGGTGAAGCGGGTGAGGGCCTCGTTGAGGGCGGCGGGGTCGAGGGTGCCGTTGGGTGCGGGGACGATCACCGGGTCGGGCAGGCCGAGCAGCCAGGCGGCGCGGGGCAGGGAGTGGTGGGCGTTGGCGCCGCAGACCAGGCGGACGCTGCCGCCGTGGGCTTCGCGGGCGAGGAGCAGGGCGAGTTGGTTGGACTCGGTGCCGCCGGTGGTGACGAGGGAGTCGGCGAGGCCGATCTCGTGGGCGAGTTCACGGGTGACGATGGCCTCGAGGGCGGAGGCGGCGGGGGCCTGGTCCCAGGAGTCCAGGGAGGGGTTGAGGACGCTCGCGGCGAGGTCGGCGGCGGCCGCTACGGCGAGCGGCGGGCCGTGCAGGTGGGCCGCGCAGAGGGGGTCGGCGGGGTCGGCGGCGCCTTCGGCGAGGGCGCGTACGAGGGTGCGCAGGGCATCGGGGTCGCCGTCGTCGGGCAGGACGTCTCCCACGGCGTCCGTGATCCGCGCGCCGACGGCCGCGGGTCCGCCCGCGGGCAGCGGTCCGCCGCGGGCCTGGCGCCCGTCGCGCAGCGCGTCGAGTACGGCGGCGAGCAACGGCCGCAGGGCGTCGGGGCCTTCGGGTCCTGAGGCCAGGGGCGGCGGCGTGGTCATGGGCTCACCTCCGGGGCGGCGGGCAGGGAAACGACCATGGGATTCCAGCTTGAACGCCAGGAAGCCGACGCGCCCGAAAGTCCAACGAACGGAACCCGAAAGTGGGTACTCCCGTGCGGGGAAAACGTGTTGGGGCCGGGTGGGGCGAGGGGTGGCGTCGGTCGGATGGTTGACGCGTTCTTCCTCGACGTGCCGGGGTTCTCCCCCGACTTGCCCGGCGGGCCGAGTTGCGGCGTAACGGGGAGCGGTGGGGCTGAGGGAACCGTTGAGTTGAGGCAGCTGAGGCAGCTGAGGCAGCGGTGGGACTGCCGTATCAGCCCCACCGCCGCACGTCCTACGCCTCCGCGCCTCTATCCTCCCGGACCCGCAACGCCCGTGCGAGATCGTCGAGTTGGTCGGCCAGGCTGCGGCGTAGCGCGGTGGCCGGGTCGGCGTCGCGCAGGCAGGCCTCGCCGAGGGCGAGGTTCTCGGCGTCGACGGCGTGGGTCGGGAAGGCCCAGCGGCCCACGGCCGTCGCGATGGCGGGGCCGCGGCGGGCGGCGAGGGCGACCGCGTCCTCGTAGTACTGGGGCACGTACTCCCGGATCAGATCGGCCTGTTCGGGCTGCCAGAAGCCTCGGGCGGTGGCCGTGAAGAGGTAGTTCGAGAGGTCGTCCGTGACGAACATCGCCTCCCAGGCCGTGCGCTTGGCCTCCGGGTCGGGCAGCGCGGCGCGGCAACGGGCTGCGCCCTCCTGGCCGGTGGCGCTCGGGTCGCGCTCCAGCTCTGCGGCGATGGCGGCCTCTCCGGTGGCGCCGAGCACGGCGAGCCGGCCGAGGATGCGCCAGCGCAGCTCGGGGTCGAGTTCGGGTCCGCCGGGCACGGTGCCGTCGGCGAGCCAGGCGGCGATGGTGTCGGGGTGGGCGGAGACGTCGATGAAGTGGCGTACTGCGATCAGCCGCAGGCTGGGGTTGTCGCCGTCCTCGGTGCGCCGGATGAGGTCGCGGCACAGGGAGCGGAGGGTGGCCAGGGCGGCCGGGCGGTCCTCGGGCGTGACGTAGCGGCCGGCGACCTGGGCGGAGGCGAAGGCGAGTACGCCCTGGACGAGGGCGAGGTCGGTTTCGCGGGGCAGGTGGGCGCGGGCGGTCTCGAGGTGGGCGGCGGGCGGGAGTTCGCCGTCACGGACGGCGTCCCTGAGCGCGTTCCAGACGACGGCGCGGGTGAGCGGGTCGGGCAGTGTGGACAGGCCGGTGCGGATCGCGTCGAAGGACTCGGCGTCGAAGCGGACCTTGGCGTAGGTCAGGTCGCCGTCGTTGAGGAGGAGCAGTGCGGGGCGCTTGCCGATGGGCTCGGGTTCGACCTGTGGGATGTCGAGGTCGATGCGCTCGCGCAGGGTGAGGCCGCCGTCGCCGGTGACGTCGAGGTCGTACAGGCCGGCGGTGATGCGGTGCGGGCGGCTGCCGTGGCGCTCGACGGTCAGTGTGCAGGTGCCGTCGGCGGTGCTGAGGGCGGGGGTGAGTGTGTCGACGCCGGTGGTGCGCAGCCACTGGTCGGCCCAGGCGTGGACGTCGCGTTCGGTGGCGGCGGCGAGGGAGTCGATGAAGTCGGCGAGGGTGGCGTTGCCGAACCTGTGCCGGGCGAAGTGGATGTTGATGCCGGCGAGGAAGTCCTTCTCGCCGAGCCAGGCGACGAGTTGGCGCAGGGCGGAGGCGCCCTTGGCGTAGGAGATGCCGTCGAAGTTGAGGAGGGCGGCGGCGGTGTCGTCGACGGCCTCGGGGGCGACGGGGTGGGTGGAGGGGCGCTGGTCGGCGTCGTAGCCCCAGGCCTTGCGGGCGACGCCGAAGTCGACCCAGGTGTCCGTGAAGCGGGTGGCTTCGAGGGTGGTCTGGTAGCCCATGTACTCGGCGAAGGACTCGTTGAGCCAGATGTCGTCCCACCACTTGAGGGTGACGAGGTCGCCGAACCACATGTGGGCCATCTCGTGGGCGATGACCATGGCGCGGGTCTGGCGCTCGGTGTCGGTGACGGCGGAGCGGAAGACGAACTCGTCGCGGAAGGTGACCAGTCCGGGGTTCTCCATGGCGCCCGCGTTGAACTCGGGGACGAAGGCCTGGTCGTAGGAGTCGAAGGGGTAGGGCTCCTCGAACTTCTCGTGGAAGCGGTCGAAGCACGCGCGCGTGACGTCGAGGATCTCGTCGGCGTCGGCGTCGAGGTGGGGGGCGAGGGAGCGGCGGCAGTGGATGCCGAAGGGCAGGCCGCGGTGCTCGGTGCGCACGGAGTGGAAGGGGCCGGCGGCGACGGCGACGAGGTAGGTGGAGATCAGCGGGGTGGGGGCGGCCTGCCAGCGGCCTTCGCCGAGGTGTTCGGTGATGCCGTTGGCGAGGACGGTCCAGCCTTCGGGTGCCTTGACGGACAGCTCGAAGACGGCCTTGAGGTCGGGCTGGTCGAAGGCGGCGAAGACGCGCTGCACGTCGTCCATGAACAGCTGGGTGTAGAGGTACGTCTCGCCGTCGGTGGGGTCGGTGAAGCGGTGCATGCCCTCGCCGGTGCGGGAGAAGCTCATGCGCGCGTCGACGCGCAGCTCGTGCTCTCCGGCGGTGAGGTTCTTCAGGGGCACGCGGTCCTGGTCGAGGCTCTCCGGGTCGAGGGGTTGTCCGTCCAGCGTGACGGAGCGCAGCTCGGCGGGCTTGACCTCGACGAATGTGTCCCCGTCGGTCCGCGTGGTGAACCGGATCACCGTGCGTGAGTCGAAGGTCTCGTCCCCTGCGGTCAGATCGAGGTCGATCGTGTAGCGGTGGACGTCGAGGAGCTCTGCTCTCAGCTGCGCTTCGTCGCGCGTCAGTACGGACATGCAGGCCATGCTGCCTGATGCCGCCGACAGCGCACAGGGGTGGATCGCGACACGGCTTATGTCCGGTCCTGCGCCGGGGCGGTCTTGCGGAGGTTCCGCTGGGGCGGGACCAGGCCCTCCGGGCGGCGTCCGGCGGTGCACGGGCCGTGCGCGTCGCCGGTGGTGCGCGGGTCGTACGGCTCGCCGGTGGTGCGCGGATGGTGCGGCTCGCCGGCGGTGCGGCCCGTGGTCAGGGCGCGCAGTTCGCGGATCTCCCGTTCCAGGGCGAGGTTGCGCTGGTGGGCGTCGTAGAGGTAGCGGACCTTGGTGCGCAGGGCCCAGGGGTCGACGGGTTTGTGGAGGAGGTCGGCGACGCCCAGGCCGAACGCGGCGGAGGTCAGTTCGTGGTCCCGGCCGAAGCCGGTGAGCAGGATGACGGGGATGTGCTGGGTCTGTGCCAGGCGGCGCAGGTAGCGCACCACGTCCAGGCCGTCGGCGCCGGGCGTGTGCACGTCGAGCAGGAGGAGGCCGACCTGGCCGCGCATCACTTGCTTGAGGGCCTCGTCGTCGCTGGTGGCGCGGGCGAGCCGGTGGCCGAGCGGGGCGAGGGCGCTCTCCAGTGCATAGAGCGCGTCCTGGTGGTCGTCGACGATGAGGATCCTGGCATCCGACGGCATGGCCCGACGTTCCTCCCGCGTGGACAGCCGGCTCACGTCTGCGCACTGACACGGAGTGCTCGCCGGATGACAACGACTGCACACGCAGCATGCCCCACCCGGGCCGTCCTGTCACTCCCCCGTCTGTGTCACCGGGGTCAGTTGGCCTCGGACGGCTTGCCGTTGGCGGTGTCCTCGGCGATGCGCTCGTGGTGTCGGATCACCTCGGCGATGATGAAGTTCAGGAATTTCTCGGCGAACGCCGGGTCGAGTTTGGCGTTCTCGGCGAGGGTGCGCAGCCGTGCGATCTGCCGTGCCTCGCGGTCGGGGTCGGCGGGCGGCAGCTGGTGGACGGCCTTGAGGCGGCCGACCTGCTGGGTGGCCTTGAAGCGCTCGGCGAGCAGGTGGACGACGGCCGCGTCGATGTTGTCGATGCTGTCGCGCAGCCGGTCGAGTTCCTCCCGCACGGCGGGCTGGACGTCACCGGTACCGGTGTTGCTGGTGGTCATGGAGGTCAACCCTACGGGGAGTGCGGGGCCTCGATCTTCGGCGGATCAATGACCGTTCGCTGGCTGAGTCATCGGCTGATCATTCGTGGATCATGGGCGGATCGTCGGGGTCCGGCACTCGGTCGCTCCAGCCGCCGGGGACGGTGCGGCCCTGCTGGGCGCGGAAGTGGACCGGTGCCATGCCGACGCGGCGGGTGAACAGGCGGGAGAAGTAGGCGGGGTCGTCGTAGCCGACGCGGCGGGCGACGGCGGCGACGGGCAGCTCGGTGGCGGCGAGGAGTTCCTTGGCGCGGCCCAGACGGATGCCGAGCAGGTAGTCCTTGGGGCTGCAGCCGGCGGCGCGGCGGACGGCGGCGCGTAGTTCGGCGGGGGTCATGCCGTGCCGGGCGGCGTGGTCGGCGACGGACATCGTCTTGCAGGCGTCGCGGGCGAGGGCCTGGAGCACCTGGTCGCCGTCGGGGGCGAGGTCGGCGCGGGCGCGGCGCAGGACGACGAGGAGTTCATGGACGGCGGCGCCGGTCTCCACCTCGAGGAGGGGGTTGCCGCGGCGGGCGGCGCGGGCGATGCGGGCGACGACGGCGCGGGGACCGGCGAAAATCGGCTCACACCCGCCTAGAGTGGATGAGGAGTCCAGGGCGTCTTTGGGGGTACGGGCGTGGCGAACGGCGGACCGGTCCAGCACGGCTACCCGCATCTGGAGACGGTGCGGGCCGCCGTCACGGCGCTGTACCGACGCCTCTCGTACGACACCGTCCAGACCTTTTCCACCAGCGTGGCCCCCGCGGACGTGGCGTTCTGCGACACCGACGACCTGTATCTGGGGGCCCAGCGGGTGGCACGTGAGATCGTGCGGCACTTCCGGCTGCCGGACGCCCGTCTGATCGTGAGCTTCCGGGAGATGACGCATGCGGCGAACGTCGAACTCGCTGCGGGCCCCGAGTACTTCGTCGACCTGAACGACCGGTTCCGCACGCATCGCCGGGACATCGGCGCGGCGTTGGCGCACGAGGTGATGCACGTCTATCTGCACCGCCTCGACCTGTCCTTCCCCAGTACGGCGGAGAACGAGATCCTCACGGACACGGCGACCACGTACCTGGGCGCGGGCTGGCTCCTGCTGGACGCGTACCGGGAGGACACGGTGTCGTCGCAGAAGCTCGGCTATCTCACCCCGGAGGAGTTCGGGTACGTGCTGGCGAAGCGCTCGCTGGCCTTCGGCGAGGACCCGTCGGTGTGGTTCACCAGTCCGCAGGCGTACACGGCGTACGTCAAGGGCATGGCTCAGGCGCGCCAGGACGAGCAGCAGCCTCCGCTGACCGCCGCGGGCTGGGCGGGCCGCCGCCGCTACGCCCGCGACCGCCGTCACGCGCCGGGCCCCCAGCCCGGCGTCCCCTACACCTTCACCCCCGACGGCGTCGGCCACCTGCGCGTCTCCTTCCCCTGCCCCACCTGCCACCAGCGGATCAGGGTGCCGGTGAAGGGACGGGTGCGGGCGCGGTGCGGCCTGTGCCGGACGGTCCTGGAGTGCGACACGTGAGAGCGGCTATGCGCCGTACACCGGTATGGGCGGCTCCGCGTCCGCGAGCAGTTTCAGTGCCGTCTCCCCCGCCTCCGCCGGCGTCCAGCGCGCCCCCTTCTCCGCGGTGGGCCCCGGGTGCCAGCCCTCCATGACGGTGATCCGGCCGCCCTCGGTCTCGAAGATCCGGCCGGTGACTCCGGCGCTCGCGGCGGAGCCCAGCCAGACCACGAGTGGGGAGACGTTCTCGGGGGCCATCGCGTCGAAGCCGGAGCCGGGGGCGGCCATCGTCTCGGCGAAGGTGTGTTCCGTCATCCGGGTACGGGCCGCGGGGGCGATCGCGTTGACCTGGACGCCGTAGCGGCGCAGTTCGGCCGCCGCGACCAGCGTCAGCCCGACGATCCCGGCCTTGGCGGCGCTGTAGTTCCCCTGTCCGAGCGAGCCCAGCAGCCCGGCGCCGCTGCTGGTGTTGACGATCCGGGCCACCGGGGTCCGCCCCGCCTTGGCCTCGGCCCGCCAGTGGGCGGCCGCGTGCTTCAGGGTCAGGAAGTGCCCCGTGAGGTGGACGCGCACGACGGCGTCCCAGTCGTCCTCGTCGAGGTTGACGAGCATCCGGTCGCGCAGGAAGCCGGCGTTGTTGACCAGGGTGTCGAGCCTGCCGTACGTCTCGAGGGCGGCCGCCACCAGGGACGCTGCACCGGCGCTGGTCGCGATGTCGCCGCCGTGCGCGACCGCGTCGCCGCCGGCCGCGCGGATCTCCTCGACGACCCGGTCGGCAGGGCTGTCCGAGCCGGGCTCCCCACCCAGCCCCACGCCCAGGTCGTTGACGACGACCCGGGCGCCCTCGGCGGCGAACGCGAGCGCGTGGGCCCGCCCGAGCCCCCGCCCGGCACCGGTGACCACGACGACTCGGCCCTCGCAGCTGCCGCTCATGTCACTCCTCCTTTTTCTTGTCGGCCGTCGCCGTTGACCGTCGCGGCGTCCAGGAACGCGGGCCGCTCCCCTCCCCCGTGCACGAGCAGGCTCGCCCCGCTGATGTAGGCGGCGGCGTCGGAGGCGAGGAAGACGGCGGCGGCGCCGATGTCGGACGGGGTGGCCAGCCGTCCGAGCGGGACGGTGCCCGCGACCGCTGCGACGCCGTCCGGGCCGCCGTAGTGCAGGTGGGACAGCTCGGTGCGGACCATGCCGACGACGAGCGTGTTGACGCGGACTTCCGGCGCCCATTCCACGGCCATGGAGCGGGCCAGGTTCTCAAGACCGGCCTTGGCCGCGCCGTAGGCCGCGGAGCCGGGCGAGGGGCGGCTGCCGCTGACGCTGCCGATCATCACGACTGCGCCCCGCGCCCGTCTGAGCTGGTCGTAGGCGGCGAGGGAGGCGGTCAGCGGGGTGACGAGGTTCAGCTCGATCACCCGGGCGTGCCGCTCGGCGTCGGCGTCGGCCAGCCGCCGGTAGGGGGCGCCGCCCGCGTTGTTGACGAGGACGTCGAGCCGGGGCAGCGCGTCGAAGAAGGAGCGGACGGCGGGCGGGTCGCGCAGGTCGAGGGGGGCGAACTCCACGCCCGGAAGCGGCGCTTCGGGAGGTCTGCGGGCGCAGGCGACGACTCGGGCGCCGGCCTCGGCGAAGGCGCGTGCGATGCCCGCGCCGACTCCTCGGGTGCCGCCGGTGACGACCACCGTTCTGCGGTGCGGTGAGTTATCCACAGGCCCTCCCGCAGGTCGGTGGCGGCTGCTAGCTTCGAAGACATCCACCTAACAAATGTTTGGTGGAAAAAGTGCTGAGTGCGAAGGTAGCTGATGCATCCATGGGTGTCTCCACCTCGTCCCCGGAAAAGGGGATTTCCGTCGTCACCGTCGACTTCCCGCCGGTGAACGCGCTGCCGGTGCAAGGCTGGTTCGCGCTGGCCGAGGCCGTGCGGGCGGCGGGCCGCGATTCCGGGGTGCGGTGCGTGGTGCTGGCCGCCGAGGGGCGGGGCTTCAACGCGGGCGTGGACATCAAGGAGATACAGGCGCGGGGGCAGGAGGCGCTGATCGGCGCCAACCAGGGCTGCGCGGAGGCCTTCGCGGCGGTGTACGAGTGCGAGATCCCGGTCGTCGCGGCGGTGCAGGGCTTCTGTCTGGGCGGCGGGATAGGCCTGGTGGGGAACGCGGACGCGATCGTGGCGAGCGAGGACGCCACCTTCGGGCTGCCCGAGCTGGACCGGGGCGCGCTGGGTGCCGCCACGCATCTGGCCCGGCTGGTCCCCCAGCACCTGATGCGGACGCTGTACTACACCTCCCGCACGGTGAGCGCGGCCGAGTTGCACGCGCACGGCTCGGTGTGGCGCGTCGTGCCGCGCGCGGAGTTACGGGCGGCGGCGCTGGAGCTGGCGCGGGAGATCGCCGGCAAGGACGGCCGGCTGCTGCGCCTGGCCAAGGCCGCCATCAACGGGATCGACCCGGTCGACGTGCGCCGCAGCTACCGCTTCGAGCAGGGCTTCACCTTCGAGGCCGGCCTCAGCGGGGTGGCCGACCGGGTCCGGAGTGCCTTCGGGAAGGAGGGTGCGTAGATGAGCGACAAGACGATGACCGCCGACGAGGCCGTGTCCCAGCTGGCGAGCGGCATGACCGTCGGCATCGGTGGCTGGGGGTCGCGCCGCAAGCCGATGGCCCTGGTCAGAGCGCTGCTGAGGTCCGGTCTCAGCGATCTCACGGTCGTCTCGTACGGCGGCCCGGATGTCGGGATGCTGGCCGCCGCCGGACGGATCCGCAAGCTCGTCGCCCCTTTCGTCACGCTCGACTCGATCCCGCTCGAACCGCACTACCGGGCGGCGCGTGAGCGCGGGGCCTTGGAGCTGATGGAGGTCGACGAGGGGATGTTCATGTGGGGGCTGCGCGCGGCTGCCCAGCGGCTGCCCTTCCTGCCCGTGCGGGCGGGGATCGGCTCGGACGTGATGCGGGTCAACCCCGGCCTGCGGACGATCACTTCGCCGTACGAGGACGGGGAGACCTTCGTGGCCATGCCCGCCCTGCGCCTGGACGCGGCCCTGGTTCATGTCAACCGCGCCGACCGGCTGGGCAACGGGCAGTATCTGGGCCCGGACCCGTACTTCGACGACCTGTTCTGCGAGGCGGCGGACGCGGCATACGTGTCGTGCGAGCGGATCGTGGACACGGCCGAGCTGACGAAGGAAGCGGCACCGCAGTCGCTCCTGATCAAGCGGCATGTGGTGACGGGGGTGATCGAGGCTTCGAACGGGGCGCACTTCACGTCCTGCGCGCCGGACTACGGCAGGGACGAGCGCTTTCAGCGGGAGTACGCGAGCGCCCCCTGGCCGGAGTTCGAGGAGCGGTTCCTGTTCGGGGACGAGCAGACCTACCAGTCGGCGGTGCAGGACCGGCAGAGGAGGGAACAGTGACGGTCACCCGTGCCGAGTACTGCGTGATCGCCTGTGCCGAGGTCTGGCGCGGTGCGGGCGAGGTCCTGGCCAGTCCGATGGGCCTGATCCCGTCGCTGGGCGCTCGGCTGGCCCGGTTGGCCTTCGCGCCGGACCTGCTGCTGACCGACGGCGAGGCGTTGCTCGTCCGGCCGGACGGGACGCCGGAGGGCTGGTTGCCATACCGGCAGCATCTGGCCCTGGTGGCCGGCGGGCGGCGGCACGTGATGATGGGCGCGAGCCAGATCGACCGGTTCGGCAACCAGAACATCTCGTGTATCGGGGACTGGGCCAGGCCCCGGCGGCAGCTGCTCGGGGTGCGTGGGGCGCCGCTCAACACGCTGAACAATCCGACGAGTTACTGGATCCCGCGGCACTCCGGGCGGGTCTTCGTGGAGCGGGTCGACCTGGTGTGCGGCGTGGGGTACGACCGGGCCGCCGAGCATCCGGGCTCCGCCCGCCACCATCGCATCGAGCGGGTTGTCACCGACCTGGGTGTCCTCGACTTCGCCACACCGGACCGTTCGATGCGGCTGGCCTCGCTGCATCCTGGGGTGACTGTGGCCCAGGTGGAGGAGGCGACTGGATTCCCGCTCACGGTGCCGCACGAGGTGCCGTGCACCCGCGAGCCGACGGTGGAGGAACTGCGGCTGATCCGGGACGTGCTGGACCCGGAGGGCACCCGCGCACGGGAGGTGGGGAGCTGATGGATACCGCGCTGACCCGGCTGGCCGGGGTCCGCCACCCGGTGGTGCAGACGGGGATGGGCTGGGTGGCGGGGCCGCGGCTGGTGTCGGCTGTGGCGAACGCGGGCGGGCTTGGCATCCTGGGCTCCGCGACGATGACCCTCGATCAACTGCGTGCGGCGATACGGGAGGTGCGGTCGCGTACGGACGCGCCGTTCGGGGTGAACCTGCGGGCGGACGCGGGTGACGCCGGCGACCGGGTCCGCGTGATCGTCGACGAGGGTGTGCGGGTGGCGTCCTTCGCGCTCGCTCCCTCCCGTGAGCTGATCACCGAGCTGAAGGAGGCGGGTGTGGTGGTCGTGCCGTCCGTCGGGGCGCGGCGGCACGCGGAGAAGGTCGCGGCGTGGGGCGCGGACGCGGTGATCGTGCAGGGCGGTGAGGGCGGCGGGCACACCGGTGAGGTGGCGACGACAGTGCTGTTGCCGCAGGTGGTGGACGCGGTGCGGATACCGGTGGTGGCGGCGGGCGGGTTCTTCGACGGCCGGGGGCTGGTCGCGGCGCTGGCGTACGGGGCGGCGGGCATCGCCATGGGCACGCGGTTCCTGCTCACCTCGGACTCGACGGTGCCGGACGCGGTGAAGGCCGGGTATCTCGCGGCCGGCGTCGGGGACGTCACCGTGACCAGGGCGGTCGACGGGCTGCCGCACCGGATGCTGCGGACGGACCTGGTGGACTCACTGGAGCGCTCCGGCCGTACCCGGACCCTGCTGCGGGCCGTCCGGCGGGCGGCGCGGTTCCGGAAGCTGTCCGGGCTCACCTGGCGGCGGATGGTCGGCGACGGTCTCGCCCTGCGGCACGGCAAGGAGCTGTCCTGGAGTCAGGTCCTGCTCGCCGCGAACACGCCGATGCTGCTCAAGTCCGCGATGGTGGACGGGCGTACAGATCTGGGGGTGATGGCGTCCGGGCAGGTCGCCGGGGTGATCGACGACCTGCCGTCGTGCGCGGAACTGGTGGAGCGGATCGTGCGGGAGGCGGGGGAGACGCTGAAGTCGCTGGAGGGGCTCAGAGCCGTTCGATGATCGTGCTGAGGTCGCTGGAGGGAGTCAGAGCCGTTCGATGATCGTCACGTTGGCCTGGCCGCCGCCCTCGCACATGGTCTGGAGGCCGAACCGGCCGCCGGTGCGCTCCAGTTCGTGCAGCAGGGTCGTCATCAGCCGCACCCCGGTCGCGCCCAGCGGATGGCCGAGGGCGATCGCGCCGCCGTTGACGTTGACCTTCTCCGGGTCGGCGCCCGTCTCCTTCAGCCAGGCCAGCACGACGGGGGCGAAGGCCTCGTTGATTTCCACAAGGTCGAGGGCGTCGATGGTCAGGCCGGTCTTCTTCAGGGCGTGCGCGGTGGCCGGGATGGGGGCGGAGAGCATCCGGATGGGGTCCTCGCCGCGTACGGAGAGGTGGTGGACGCGGGCGCGGGGGCGCAGCCCGTGCTCGCGGACGGCGTGCTCCGAGGCCAGCAGCATGGCCGCCGCGCCGTCGGAGACCTGGGAGGAGCAGGCGGCGGTGACGGTGCCGCCGTCGACGACCGGCTTCAGTGCGGCCATCTTCTCCAGGGAGGTGTCCCGGCGTGGGCCCTCGTCGGCGGTGACGCCGCCGTAGGGCGCGAGCTCGCGGTCGAAGCGGCCCTCGTCGATGGCCCGCGCCGCCCGCCGGTGCGAGGTCAGCGCGAACTCCTCCTGGTCCTGCCTGCTGATCCCCCACTTGGCGGCGATCATCTCGGCGCCGGCGAACTGGTTGACGGGCTGCGTCCCGTACCGGGCGCGCCAGCCGGTGCTGCCGGCGAAGGGGCCCTGCGTGAACCCGAGGGGCTCGGCGGCCTGCCGGGTCGCGTAGGCGATCGGGATCTGCGACATGTTCTGGACGCCGCCGGCGACCACCAGGTCCTGGGTGCCGGACAGCACGGCCTGCGCCGCGAAGTGCACGGCCTGCTGGGAGGAGCCGCACTGCCGGTCGACGGTCACGCCCGGCACCTCCTCGGGCAGCCCGGCCGCCAGCCAGCAGGTCCGGGCGATGTCACCGGCCTGCGGGCCCACCGTGTCCAGGCAGCCGAAGACGACGTCCTCGACGGCGCCCGGGTCCACGCCGACGCGTGCGACGAGTTCCCTGAGCACGTGCGCGCCCAGGTCGGCCGGGTGGACCCCGCTCAGTCCGCCCCCGCGCCGCCCGACGGGCGTGCGGACCGCTTCGACGATGTAGGCCTCGGCCATGTCAACTCCCCCTGATGGAAGGGATGTTCAAGTATGAAGGGACTCTTTGGACTCTTCGGGTACGGCTCGGTGTACGGCGATGCCGTCGAGCACCATCGACAGGTACTGCCGGGCGATCTCCTCGGGGCTGTGCTGTCCGCCGGGCCGGTACCAGGACGCGGCGACCCACACCGTGTCGCGCACGAAGCGGTAGGTGAGCCGGACGTCGAGGTCGGCCCGGAAGACGCGCGCGGCGACCCCGCGCTCCAGGGTGGCGAGCCACGCCTTCTCGAACTTGCGCTGGGAGTCGGCAAGGAACGTGAAGCGCTCCTGCGCGGCCAGCTGCCGGGACTCCTTCTGGTAGATCGCGACGGCGGCGCGGTGCCGGTCGATCTCCCGGAACGACTCGGTGACGAGCGCCTCGAGGGTCTCGCGGGGCCCGAGTTCCGCGTCGAGGACGGTGTCGTAGCCGTCCCAGAGTTCGTCGAGGAAGGTCCGCAGGATCTCCTCGAGCATCGATTCCTTGGAGTCGAAGTGGTAGTAGAGGCTGCCCGCGAGCATGCCCGCGTGGCCCGCGATCTTGCGTACGGTGGTGGCGTTGTAGCCCTGTTCGGCGAAGACCTCGGCGGCGGTGTCGAGGAGTTCGCGGCGGCGCTCCGCCGCCGCGCCGCCCGCGGGCTTCTTCGCGGCGGTCACCTGGGGCTTCTTCTTGGTCGGCACGGGTCCATTGTGGGCACAGGCCCTGCCGGCCTAGGCATGCTGGCTGCTGACGGAGACGACCTCGCCGGTCAGGTACGAGGAGTAGCCGGAGGCCAGGAAGACGATCACGTTGGCGACCTCCCAGGGTTCGGCGTACCGCCCGAAGGCCTCCCGCGCGGTCAGCTCCTCCAGGATTTCGGGGGTGGTCACCTTGGCCAGGTGGGGGTGCACGGCGAGGCTGGGCGCGACCGCGTTGACCCGCACCCCGTAGGCGGCGGCCTCGATCGCGGCGCACCGGGTCAGGGCCATCACCCCGGCCTTGGCGGCGGCGTAGTGGGCCTGTCCGGCCTGGGCGCGCCAGCCGACGACGGAGGCGTTGTTGACGATCACGCCGTCGCCCGTCTCCTTCATCGCGCGCAGTGCCGCGCGGGTGCAGCGGAAGGTGCCGTTCAGTGTGACGTCCAGGACGCGGGACCACTGTTCGTCGGTCATGTCGATCAGTGGCGAAGTCCCGCCCAGACCGGCGTTGTTGACGACGATGTCCAGCCGTCCGTGCTCCCGGACAGCCGTGTCGAAGAGCGTCCGGACCTGGGACTCGTCGGTGACGTCACAGGGCACCGCACTCACCGCGCCGGGGAACTGCTGTCCCAGCGCGGCCTCGTGCTCCTTCAGGCGCCGCGGGTGCGCGTCGCTGATCAGCACGTGGGCGCCCTCTTCCAGGAAGCGGCGGGCGGTGGCCCCACCGATCCCGGCGCCGGCCGCCGCGGTGATGACGGCGGTGCGCCCCTTCAGCAGCCCGTGCCCGGGTACGTACGCCGGACTCTCGACGCCTGTCATAGCGCCACGCTAACCTACCAAACACTTGTTAGGGAAGGACGGTGACGCGAGAGTGGACCTCACCCACGCTCCGGCCGACGAGGAGTTCCGCGCCGAGGCCCGCGCCTGGCTCGGCGCGCATGTGCCGCGAACACCCCTTCCCTCCCTGGAGACCGAGGAGGGCTTCGCGGCCCACCGCGCCTGGGAGGCCGAACTGGCCGCGGACCGCTGGTCGGTGGTGTCCTGGCCCGAGGAGTACGGCGGCCGGGGCGCCGGACTGCTGCGCTGGCTCCTCTTCGAGGAGGAGTACCACGCGGCCGGCGCGCCGGGCCGGGTGAGCCAGAACGGCATCAGCCTGCTCGCGCCGACGCTTTTCGAGCACGGCACGGCGGAGCAACGCGCGCGGGTCCTGCCGTCGATGGCCTCGGGCGAGGTGGTCTGGGCGCAGGCCTGGTCGGAGCCGGAGGCGGGCTCGGACCTCGCGGCGCTGAGGTCGACGGCGGTGCGCACGGACGGCGGCTGGCTGCTGAGCGGGCTGAAGACATGGTCGTCGCGAGCTGCGTTCGCCGACCGCGCCTTTGGCCTGTTCCGCAGCGACCCGCCCCCTCCCCCACGCTCGGCTTCGCTCGCGCGGGAGGTACCCCCGTCACCCCATCAGGGTCTCACCTACCTCATGTTCGACCTGCGCGCACCCGGCGTCACGGTCCGCCCCATCGGCCGCCTCGACGGCAAGCCCGCGTTCGCCGAGCTGTTCCTGGACGAGGTGTTCGTGCCGGACGAGGACGTGATCGGCGAGCCGGGCCGGGGCTGGCGGATCGCGATGTCGACGGCGGGCAACGAGCGGGGCCTGACGCTGCGTTCGCCCGGCCGTTTCCTTGCCTCGGCCGGGCGGCTGCTCAGGCTCTGGCAGGACCGTGGCAGACCGGAGTGGGCCCGCGCGCGGGTGGCCGACGCCCTGATCGGCGCCCGTGCCTACCAGCTGTTCACGTACGCGGCCGCCTCCCGCGTCTTGGACGGCGCGTCCCTCGGCCCGGAGTCCAGTCTGAACAAGGTTTTCTGGTCCGAGTACGACCTCGCGCTGCACGAGACGGCACTCGATCTGCTCGGCGCGGAGGGCGAGTTGTCGGACACCGACTGGGCCGAGGGGTATGTCTTCGCGCTCGCCGGCCCCATCTACGCGGGCACGAACGAGATCCAGCGCAACATCATCGCCGAGCGCCTGCTCGGCCTGCCGAAGGGACGCCGGTGATGCGCTTCCTCCTCGACGCCGAGCAGCGTGCCTTCGCCGACTCGCTGCGCGCGATGCTGACGGCGGCGGGCACACCGTCGGTGGCCCGCGACTGGAGCCGCGGCGACCGGGCGAGCGGCCGTGCGCTGTGGCGCCGGGTCGCGGAGGCGGGGGTGTTCGGGCTCGCGGTTCCTGAGGCGTACGGGGGGATGGGCCCGAGGCCCGTCGAACTCACAGTGGCTTTCATCGAGTTGGGCCGGCAAGCGGTGCCCGGGCCGCTGGTGGAGACGGTCACCGCGACAGCACTCCTCACCGAGCCCGAACTCGCCAAGCGGTTCCTGCCGTCGATCGTGTCCGGCGAGACGCTGGCCACGGTCGCCGCCACGGAGTACGCCCTGGACGGAGACGCGGCCGGCCTCCACCTCGCCCTGGCCGACGACGGTCTGCGCCTGTCCCCCGGTCCCGGCCCGGTACGCCGCTCCCTCGACCCCACGCGCCGCCTCACCACCCTCGCCCCCGGCGGCGAACTGCTCACCCCCGACCCGCCCACCGAACACGCCCTCACCTGGGCCCGCCTCGCCACCGCCGCCCAAGCCCTCGGCGTCGGCCTCGCACTCCTCGACAGAACCGTCTCCTACGTCGGGCAGCGCAGCCAATTCGGCGCCCCCATAGGCTCGTTCCAGGCCGTGAAACACCGTCTCGCCGACGCGAAGACCGCCCTGGAGTTCGCCCGGCCCCTGCTCTTCGGTGCTGCCCTGACGCTGGCCCCTGCGGACGTGGCCGCGGCCAAGGTGAGCGCGTGCGAGGCGGCGTACGGCACGGCCCGTGCGGCGCTCCAGTTGCACGGCGCGATCGGCTACACCGCGGAGTACGACCTGTCGCTGTGGCTGACCAAGGCCCGCGCCCTGCGCACGGCGTGGGGCACCCCGCAGGAGTGCCGGGACGCCGTCCTCAACGGCGCTCTCAGTGCTGGTGGTGGTCGCCGCTCGTGACTTCCCGGTACTCCTCGCGGGTCGGCTTCGGGATGTGCGACTCGGGGCCGTACAGAGCCCGGGCCATCAGGGCGCGCGCCCGCTGGGAGACGGTGACCGTCCGCCGTACACCGTTGGTGTCCTCGAGCGGGCCGATCTCGTAGGGCGGGTTCTGCTCGTGCTGGGTGAGGGTGAACAGCGCGTCCTGGGCGAGGGCTTCGTGGACCTCGACGTACTCGCCGTGCGGGAGCCGTTTGATGGTGCCGGTCTCCCTGCCGTGCAGCACTGTGTCCCGGTCGCGGCGCTGCAGTCCCAGGCAGATCCGCTTGGTCACCACGAAGGCGAGGACCGGGACGGCGAACACGGAGATCCGTACGAACCAGGTGATCGCGTTGATGGAGAGGTGGAGATGTGTGGCCACGATGTCGTTGCCGCCGCCGATCAGCAGCACGCCGTACAGGCTCAGCCAGGCCACGCCTAGGCCGGTGCGCACGGGCGCGTTGCGCGGCCGGTCGAGGATGTGGTGCTCGCGTTTGTCGCCGGTGACCCACGCCTCGACGAACGGGTACACGCCGAGGGCGAGCAGGATCAGCGGGAAGAGCGAGAAGGGGATGAGGACGCCCGGTTCCAGGGTGTGGCCCCAGGCGTTGATCTCCCAGCCCGGCATCACCCGGATCAGGCCTTCGGAGAAGCCGAGGTACCAGTCGGGCTGCGCGCCCGTGGTGACGAGATCCGGGCGGTAGGGGCCGAACGCCCACACCGGGTTGATGCTGGCTATCCCGCCCATCAGCGCGAGCACGCCGAAGGTGAGGAAGAAGAAGCCGCCCGCCTTGGCCATGTAGACCGGCAGGAAGGGCATGCCGACCACGCTCTTCTGGTCGCGTCCGGGCCCGGGGTACTGGGTGTGCTTGTGGTAGAAGACCAGGATCAGATGGGCGACCACCAGGCCCAGCATGATGCCGGGCAGCAGCAGAACGTGGACCGGGAAGAGCCGCGAGATGATGTCGTGGCCCGGGAACTCCCCGCCGAACAGGAACATCGACAGATACGTCCCGACGATCGGGATCGACAGGATCGCGCCGTCGGCGAACCGGATGCCGGTGCCGGAGAGCAGATCGTCGGGGAGCGAGTAGCCCGTCAGGCCGGTGATGATGCCGAGGAACAACAGGGTCCAGCCGAACACCCAGTTGACCTCGCGCGGCTTGCGGAACGCGCCGGTGAAGAAGACCCGCATCATGTGGATGAGCATCCCGGCGACGAAGACCAGCGCCGCCCAGTGGTGGATCTGCCGGATCAGCAGCCCGCCGCGCACGTCGAAGCTGATGTGCAGCGTCGACTCGTACGCCTTGGTCATGATGATGCCGTTGAGCGGGCCGTACGAGCCGTGGTAGACGACCTCGGCGCCGCTGGGTTCGAAGAAGAGTGTGAGGTAGATGCCGGTGAGGATCAGGATGAGGAAGCTGTAGAGGCAGACCTCGCCCAACATGAAGGACCAGTGGTCCGGGAACACCTTGCGCATGTTGGCCTTGGCCAGCGCGTAGAGCCCGAGCCGTCCGTCGGCCCAGTCGGCGAGCTTCTCGCCCTTGCCGGGTTCGTCCCCGCGCACCGCGTCTCGGGTGCCGTTCACCGATCGTGCGCCGTCAGCCATCCGTCGCCCTCCCCACCGATCACCCACAGGGTGACACGCCGCCAAGCCCAAGCCAACGGTGCGAACGGACGCTCTCAGCCGGTCCGTACGATTCCGTGCGCCCGCGCCGCCGTCAGCCACTGCGGGAACTCGCCCACGAGACGGTCGTACAACTCGGCGTCGGACACCTTCCGGGGGTCCCGTCCCGCGTGGAAGAAGCCGGCGTTGTCGACGATCCGCTTGCCCGGTACGGCGAGTTCGTCGAGCTTGCGCAGGAACTCGAACTGCCGGCTGCCGGGGTCGCCGAAGCCGACGAACTGCCAGAACAGGGGCAGCCTGGCCGCCTTGCACAGATAGCGTTCCGCGGCGAGCTTGTTGATCGGGCCGCCGTCGGTCTGGAAGACGACGAGGGCGGGGTCGGTGGAGCCGCTGTCGAGGTAGTGGTCGATGACGGCGTCCATGGCCAGGTGGTAGCTGGTCTTGCCCATGTGCCCGAGCCCGGCCACGATCCGGTCGATACGGCCCTGGTGGTCGGCGAGGGCAATGTCGGTCTCGGCGTCGATGTCCGTCGAGAAGAACACCACCGGCACCCGGCCGTCGTCGTCGAGATGCGCGGACAGCCCGAGCACGCGGTCCGCGAGCGCCTGCACGCTGCCGTCGTTGTAGTACGGCTTCATGGAACCGGAGTAGTCGACCACGAGATAGACGGCGGCCCGCAACCCGTCGAGCCCGTGCTTCGTCAGCGAGATCCCGGCGCTCTTGTAGGAGCCGGCCAGCGCGGGCGCGGTCTCCTCCAGCTTGCTCAGACTGATCGCGGCCATGCCGGTCTCCCCCCTGGTTCCCGTCGAGGAGGCCGAGACTACGTGATCGCGGGCCCTGCTCTCCCTGCTGTCACCAGGGTTCGCTATTTTGTTCGCCGCCGTCCCCACCGGCTCACCCTGTCCCCGTATCTTTCAGAGGAGCCGGCCGTGACCGCCGAGTCCGCCGTCACCACCTGCTATCGCCATCCCAAGGTGGAGTCCCACGTCCGCTGCACCCGCTGCGACCGCTACATCTGCCCCAGTTGCATGCGCGAGGCGGCCGTCGGCCACCAGTGCGTGGACTGCGTGAAGGAGGGCACGCGGTCGATCCGGCAGGCGCGGACGGCGTTCGGCGGCCGGATCTCGGCGGTGCCGATGGTGACGTACGTCCTGATCGGGCTCAACGTGCTCGCCTATCTGGTCGAGTTGGTGCGCCCGTCCGCCGTCGACCGGTTCGCCATGCTGGGGCGCGGGCTCGTGGGAACCGACGGAGCGCACTACCTGTGGACGTACCCCTACGGCCGTGACATGCACGCGGAGGGCCTGGTCGGCGGCGAGTGGTACCGGCTGCTGACCGGCGCGTTCCTGCACATGCCGCCCACCGAGGGGATCGGTGTCGTGCACATCGTGCTGAACATGACCTCGCTGTGGACCATCGGCCGGGTGGTGGAGAGCCAGCTGGGCCGCGTCCGCTATCTCGCCCTGTATCTGCTCTCCGCGCTCGGCGGCTCGGTCCTGGTGCTGCTGATCGCACCGGACACCCAGACCGTCGGCGCGTCCGGCGCGATCTTCGGGCTCGGCGCCGCGTACTACGTCATGGCCCGCCGCCTGGGCTACGACATGGACGGGGTCAACCGCTACATGACCGGCCTGCTCCTCTGGCTGGTGCTCTCCGCCTGGCTCACCTCCTGGCAGGGGCACCTCGGCGGTCTGCTGGCGGGCGGCGCGGTGACGCTGGCGTACGCTTACGCACCCCGGGACGCCCGCCGCACCCTGGTGCAGGCGGCGGCGTGTGTGGCCCTGCTGGCCCTGCTCGTGGTGCTCACCTGGGCGAAGGTCTCGGAACTGTCGGGAGGGGCGGCCTGATCAGGGCCGTACGGTATCTGCAATGAAACGCTCCGGAATCCTGCTGTTCGCGGCCGTCCCGGTCGTCGTGACGGCACTGGTGTACGTCGCCACGCCCGGCGACTCGGACTCGTCCGGGACGAAACACCCCACGTCGGCCGCGCAGCAGGCGCGTCAGGACGCCAAGGCGCGGGCCGAGCGGTCGGAGCGGGCCGAGGACGACGAGGTCATCGCCGACCTGCCGCCGGGCCTCGCCGCGCCCGCGAAGAAGGAGCTGGCCCAGCGGATCGTGGCCAGCGCCGAGAACTCCACGCTCGACTGGCGCAGCGCGTACGGCTACATCGAGGACATTGGCGACGGCCAGGGCTACACCGCGGGCATCATCGGCTTCTGCACGGGCACCCACGACCTGCTCACCCTGGTCGAGCGGTACACCAAGGCCCACCCGGACAACGGCCTCGCGACCTACCTCCCCGCGCTGCGCAAGGTGGACGGCACGGACTCCCACGAGGGCCTGGACCCCGGCTTCACCACTGCCTGGAAGGCGGAGTCCGAGCTGCCGGCCTTCCGCACGGCCCAGGACAAGGAACGCGACCGCGTCTACTTCAACCCGTCCGTCCGCCTCGCCAAGCTCGACGGCCTGGGCACGCTCGGCCAGTTCATCTATTACGACGCCATGGTCTTCCACGGCCCCGGCACCGGCGCGGACGGCTTCTACGGCCTGCGCGAACGCGCCATGCGAGAGGCCGACACCCCGTCCCAGGGTGGCAGCGAGAAGAACTACCTCGACATCTTCCTCGACGTGCGCCGGGGGACCATGAAGACCAAGAAGCCCGGCATCGACACCACCCGCATCGACACGGCCCAGCGCCAGTTCCTGTACGACGGCAACCTGGACCTGCAGACGCCGCTGGTGTGGCAGGTGTACGGGGAGACGTACAAGGTGCCGTAGACCGACGCCAACTCCCCTTTGGCGGCCGACGGAAGAAGGCGCGCACTGCCGACCGGGGTGCGGAAGACGCCCTCTCGGCGTCCTGGCGCAGCGTCCTCGCTGTGCACGGGCGGCTCGGCGAACAGGTCTACGCGGAGCCGACGCGGCTGCTGCGGTACGAGAAGCAGCGGACATGCGACGGCGCCTGCCCGGTCGTCCGGTCGGGGACTGGGGCAGGCGCCGTGCTGTGTTCCGTACGCCTTTGTACGGGACGTATTTTGATGAGGCGTCAGACCATCAGCGAGCGGTCCGTCGGGCGGATCGGAGCCGGCAGGTCGCTCGCGCCGGTCAGGTAGCGGTCGACGCCCTTGGCGGCCGAGCGGCCCTCGGCGATCGCCCACACGATGAGCGACTGGCCGCGGCCCGCGTCACCGGCGACGAACACGCCCGGCACATTGGTCTGGAAGTCGGCGTCGCGGGCGATGTTGCCGCGCTCGTCGAGGTCCAGGCCGAACTGGTCCACCAGGCCGTTCTCGCGGTCGGTGCCGGTGAAGCCCATGGCGAGGGCGACCAGTTGGGCGGGGATCTTGCGTTCCGTGCCCGGCTTCTGGGTCAGCTTGCCGTCGATGAACTGCACCTCGGCCAGGTGCAGCCACTGGACGTTGCCGTCCTCGTCGCCCTCGAAGTGGGTCGTGGACGCCGCGTAGATGCGCTCGCCGCCCTCCTCGTGGGCCGAGGTGACCTTGTAGAGGATCGGGAAGGTCGGCCAGGGCTGGTTGACCGCGTGCCGCTCGTCGTTCGGGCGGGGCATGATCTCCAGCTGGGTGACGGAGGCGGCGCCCTGGCGGTGAGCCGTGCCCACGCAGTCGGCGCCGGTGTCGCCGCCGCCGATGACGACGACGTGCTTGCCCTCGGCCGAGATGGGCGACACGACGTAGTCGCCCTCCTGGACCTTGTTCGACAGCGGCAGGTACTCCATCGCCTGGTAGACGCCCTTCAACTCCCGGCCGGGGACGGGAAGATCACGGGCGGCGGTGGCGCCGGCGGCGATGACGACCGCGTCGTACCGCTTCTTCAGGTCGGTCGCCTTGAGGTCGCGGCCGATCTCGACGCCGGTGCGGAAGCGGGTGCCCTCCGCGCGCATCTGCTCGATACGGCGATTGATGTGCCGCTTCTCCATCTTGAACTCGGGGATGCCGTAGCGCAGGAGGCCGCCGACGCGGTCGGCGCGCTCGTACACCGCGACCGTGTGGCCGGCCCGCGTCAGCTGCTGGGCGGCGGCGAGGCCAGCCGGGCCCGAGCCGATGACCGCGACCGTCTTGCCGGACAGCCGCTCCGGCGCCTGCGGGGCGACGTCACCGGTCTCCCACGCCTTGTCGATGATCGAGACCTCGACGTTCTTGATGGTGACCGGCTGCTGGTTGATGCCGAGGACGCAGGCCGACTCGCACGGAGCGGGGCACAGCCGGCCCGTGAACTCCGGGAAGTTGTTCGTCGCGTGCAGGCGCTCGGACGCCTCGGTCCAGTCCTCGCGGTAGGCGTAGTCGTTCCACTCGGGGATCAGGTTCCCCAGCGGACAGCCGTTGTGGCAGAACGGGATGCCGCAGTCCATGCACCGGCTGGCCTGCTTGCTGATGATCGGCAGCAGCGAGCCGGGGACGTAGACCTCGTTCCAGTCCTTGACGCGCTCGGTGACGGGACGGCTCTTGGCGACCTCACGGCCGTGGTTCAGGAAACCCTTCGGGTCAGCCATTGATCGCCGCCTCCATCATCTTCTCGGTGATCTCGGTCTCGGTCAGACCGGCTCGCTCGGCGGCGTCCTTGGCGGCGAGCACTGCCTTGTACGTGCTGGGGATGATCTTGCTGAAGCGGTCGACCGCCGTGTCCCACTCGGCCAGGAGCTTCCCGGCGACCGTCGAGCCGGTCTCCTCCTGGTGACGGCGCACCACGTCGTGCAGCCACTGCTTGTCGTCCTCGCTCAGCGCCTCGACCGACGCGAGGTTGCCGGCGTTGACGTTGTCGCGGTCGAGGTCGACGACGTAGGCGACACCGCCCGACATGCCGGCCGCGAAGTTACGGCCCGTCGCGCCGAGGACCACCGCGTGTCCGCCGGTCATGTACTCGCAGCCGTGGTCGCCCACGCCCTCGGCGACGACCGTGGCGCCGGAGTTGCGCACGCAGAACCGCTCACCGGTCCGACCGCGCAGGAACAGCTCGCCGCCGGTCGCGCCGTACGCGAGGGTGTTGCCCGCGATCGTCGAGTACTCGGCGAGGTGGTCGGCGCTGCGGTCCGGGCGGACGATGACGCGGCCGCCGGAGAGGCCCTTGCCGACGTAGTCGTTGGCGTCGCCCTCCAGGCGCAGCGTGACACCGCGCGGCAGGAAGGCGCCGAAGGACTGGCCGGCCGAGCCCGTGAAGGTGATGTCGATGGTGTCGTCGGGCAGGCCCGCGCCGCCGAACTTCTTCGTCACCTCGTGGCCGAGCATGGTGCCGACCGTGCGGTTGATGTTGCGGATGGCGACCTGGGCGCGCACCGGCTGGGCGTCGGTGGCGCTGGAGGCGGCCAGGGCGTCGGCGGCGAGCTTGATCAGCTCGTTGTCCAGTGCCTTCTCCAGGCCGTGGTCCTGGCCGACGATCTGGTGGCGCACCGCGCCCTCGGGCAGCGAGGGCACGTGGAACAGCGGCGCCAGGTCGAGGCCCTGGGCCTTCCAGTGCTCGACGGCACGGGTGACGTCGAGGCTCTCGGCATGGCCGACGGCCTCCTCGATGGAGCGGAAGCCCAGCTCGGCGAGGATCTCGCGGACCTCCTCGGCGATGAACCGGAAGAAGTTCACGACGTACTCGGCCTTGCCGGCGAACCGGTCGCGGAGGATCGGGTTCTGGGTGGCGATGCCG
Source organism: Streptomyces sp. NPDC002619 (assembly GCF_042889305.1). Lineage (NCBI taxonomy): Bacteria > Bacillati > Actinomycetota > Actinomycetes > Kitasatosporales > Streptomycetaceae > Streptomyces > Streptomyces sp. NPDC002619. Next base: position 160,637 of record NZ_JBIAQV010000005.1, read on the forward strand.
ACCGGGCAGGTGTCCAGGTGGCAGACGCGCATCATGACGCAGCCGGAGACGACGAGCGGAGCGGTCGCGAAACCGAACTCCTCGGCGCCGAGCAGCGCGGCGATGACGACGTCACGGCCGGTCTTCAGCTGACCGTCGGTCTGGACCACGATCCGGTCGCGCAGGCCGTTGAGCAGCAGCGTCTGCTGGGTCTCGGCGAGGCCGAGCTCCCAGGGACCGCCGGCGTGCTTGAGCGACGTGAGCGGCGAGGCACCCGTGCCGCCGTCGTGGCCGGAGATCAGGACGACGTCCGCGTGCGCCTTGGAGACACCGGCCGCGACCGTGCCGACGCCGACCTCGGAGACCAGCTTGACGTGGATGCGCGCCTGCGGGTTGGCGTTCTTGAGGTCGTGGATCAGCTGGGCCAGGTCCTCGATGGAGTAGATGTCGTGGTGCGGCGGCGGGGAGATGAGCCCCACGCCCGGCGTCGAGTGCCGGGTCTTCGCCACCCACGGGTACACCTTGTGGCCGGGCAGCTGACCGCCCTCGCCGGGCTTGGCGCCCTGGGCCATCTTGATCTGGATGTCGTCCGCGTTGACCAGGTACTCGGAGGTCACGCCGAAGCGGCCGGAGGCGACCTGCTTGATCGCCGAGCGGCGCGCCGGGTCGTACAGACGCTCCGGGTCCTCGCCGCCCTCACCGGTGTTGGACTTGCCGCCGAGCTGGTTCATGGCGATGGCCAGCGTCTCGTGCGCCTCGCGCGAGATGGAGCCGTACGACATGGCGCCGGTGGAGAAGCGCTTGACGATCTCGGAGACCGGCTCGACCTCGTCGATGGAGATCGGCTGCCGGTCGCTCTTGAAGCCGAACAGGCCGCGCAGCGTCATCAGGCGCTCGGACTGCTCGTTCACGCGGTCCGTGTACTTCTTGAAGATGTCGTAGCGCGCGGTGCGCGTGGAGTGCTGGAGGCGGAAGACCGTGTCCGGGTCGAACAGGTGCGGCTCGCCCTCGCGGCGCCACTGGTACTCGCCCCCTATGTCCAGGGCGCGGTGGGCGGGCGCGATACCGGAGGCGGGGTACGCCTTCGCGTGCCGGGCGGCGACCTCCTTGGCGATGACGTCGATGCCGACGCCGCCGATCTTGGTGGCCGTGCCGTTGAAGTACTTCTCGACGAAGGCCTCGTCAAGACCGACGGCCTCGAAGACCTGGGCGCCGCGGTAGGAGGCGACGGTCGAGATGCCCATCTTGGACATGACCTTGAGGACGCCCTTGCCGAGCGCGTAGATCAGGTTGCGGATGGCCTGCTCGGACTCCATGCCCGGCAGGAACGTCCCTGCACGGACCAGGTCCTCGACGGACTCCATCGCCAGGTACGGGTTCACGGCCGCGGCGCCGAAGCCGATGAGCAGGGCGACGTGGTGGACCTCGCGGACGTCACCGGCCTCGACCAGCAGGCCCACCTGGGTGCGCTGCTTGGTGCGGATGAGGTGGTGGTGGACGGCCGAGGTGAGCAGCAGCGAGGGGATCGGCGCGTGCTCGGCGTCCGAGTGGCGGTCGGAGAGGACGATCAGCCGGGCGCCGTTGTCGATGGCGGCGTCGGCCTCGGCGCAGATCTCGTCGATGCGCGCGGCGAGGGAGGCACCGCCGCCGCTGACCCGGAACAGACCGGACAGGGTCGCGGCCTTGAAGCCGGGCATGTCGCCGTCGGCGTTGACGTGGATGAGCTTGGCCAGCTCGTCGTTGTCGATGACCGGGAAGGGCAGCACGACGGAGCGGCAGGAGGCGGCCGTCGGTTCCAGCAGGTTGCCCTGCGGGCCGAGCGACGAGCGCAGGGAGGTGACCAGCTCCTCGCGAATCGCGTCCAGCGGCGGGTTGGTGACCTGCGCGAACAGCTGGGTGAAGTAGTCGAAGAGCAGCCGGGGGCGCTCGGAGAGGGCCGCGATGGGGCTGTCCGTGCCCATCGAACCGATCGGCTCGGCGGCGGCCTTGGCCATCGGCGCCAGGATGACGCGCAGCTCCTCCTCGGTGTACCCGAAGGTCTGCTGGCGGCGGGTGACCGAGGCGTGGGTGTGGACGATGTGCTCGCGCTCGGGCAGGTCGCCCAGCTCGATCTCACCGGCCTCCAGCCATTCGGCGTACGGCTGCTTCGCGGCGAGGGCCGCCTTGATCTCGTCGTCCTCGATGATCCGGTGCTCGGCGGTGTCGACGAGGAACATACGGCCGGGCTGCAGCCGGCCCTTGCGGACGACCTTCGCGGGGTCGATGTCGAGGACGCCGACCTCGGAGGCGAGGACGACGAGGCCCTCGTCGGTGACCCAGTAGCGGCCGGGGCGCAGGCCGTTGCGGTCGAGCACGGCGCCGACCTGGGTGCCGTCGGTGAAGGTGACGGTGGCCGGGCCGTCCCAGGGCTCCATCAGCGTGGCGTGGAACTGGTAGAAGGCGCGTCGTGCCGGGTCCATGGAGTCGTGGTTCTCCCACGCCTCGGGGATCATCATCAGCACGGAGTGGGGCAGCGAACGGCCGCCCAGGTGCAGGAGTTCGAGCACCTCGTCGAAGGACGCCGAGTCGGAGGCGTCGGGCGTACAGATCGGGAAGATCCGCGCCAGGTCCTTGTCCCCGAACAGCTCCGAGAACAGCTGGGACTCGCGGGCGCGCATCCAGTTGCGGTTGCCCTTGACGGTGTTGATCTCACCGTTGTGCGCGACGAAGCGGTACGGGTGCGCGAGCGGCCACGACGGGAAGGTGTTCGTGGAGAACCGGGAGTGCACGAGCGCGATCGCGGAGGCGAAGCGGCGGTCGGACAGGTCCGGGAAGAAGGGCTCGAGCTGGCCGGTGGTCAGCATGCCCTTGTACACGATCGTGCGGGCCGAGAGCGACGGGAAGTAGACACCGGCCTCGCGCTCGGCGCGCTTGCGCAGCACGAAGGCCTTGCGGTCGAGGGCGATGCCCTCGGACTGGCCGTCGGTCACGAAGACCTGGCGGAACGCGGGCATCGTGGAGCGGGCGGTGGCGCCGAGGAGTTCGGGGGCGACCGGGACCTCGCGCCAGCCGAGGACGGTGAGGCCCTCGTCGGCGGCGATCGTCTCGATCCGTGAGACGGTGTCCGCGGCCCCGTCCTCTGGGAAGAAGGCGATGCCGACGGCGTACGCACCGGCCGCGGGGAGGTCGAATCCGGCCACCTCACGGAAGAAGGCGTCCGGCACCTGGCAGAGGAGGCCGGCACCGTCGCCCGAGTCCGGCTCGGAGCCGGTCGCGCCGCGGTGTTCGAGGTTGCGCAGCACGGTGAGCGCCTGCTCGACCAGCGCATGGCTCGCCTCGCCGGTGAGGGTGGCCACGAAGCCGACGCCACAGGCGTCGTGCTCGTTGCGGGGGTCGTACATACCCTGCGCAGCAGGGCGAGCATCCATGAACGACCAGTTCTGGCCATTCGTGGAGTGCTGGGACGGCTGGCGCGGCGTACGCATCGGCTCTCCCGTCGTCGTCAGTGGCTGGGGGCCCTCCCAGGCCGTTCAGGCTCTGGGGGAACAAGTGCCGAGGGACGACGTTGGCCCTCTGCTGGATGCAAAATTTCGTGCAGGTTACATGATGGAGCGGTTCTCAGGAACCGGATACTCCGTTCCAACATGCGGACGCCACCGGGTCGCGGCGGGGGTACCGCGCACGGGCGGCGGAGGTATGCGGGGGCCGACGTGGACAGATCGATGTCCGTCGGCCCAAAGGAGCGGGGGGAGCGGCGTCGCCCACCTCGCGGGTGCACCGTGGGCTCCCTTGCCCGACAGCGCTTACGGCTCATGCCCAGTCGTTAAGCATCCGAAACCAGCGAGTAACGGCTATCTATGCGGCCCAACGCATAAGTACCAGCCGAACTATCCTACGGCGGTTCCGAACAAAGCACCCAGGGCGTACGTCACACCGGCCGCGGCGCCACCCAGAGCGAGCTGCCGCAGACCGCTGAACCACCAGGTCCGCGCGGTCACCTTGGCCACCACGGCACCACAGCCGAACAGCCCGGCGAGCGCCAGCAGCACGGACGGCCACAGCGAGGTCGCGCCCAGCAGATACGGCAGCACGGGCAGCAGGGCGCCGAGGGCGAAGGCACCGAACGACGACACGGCCGCGACCAGCGGCGAGGGCAGGTCACCGGGGTCGACGCCCAGTTCCTCGCGGGCGTGTATCTCCAGGGCCTGCTCGGGGTCCGCGGACAGTTGTCGGGCGACCTCGCGGGCCAGCTTCGGCTCCACACCCCGGACCTCGTAGAGCGCGGCGAGCTCTTCCTCCTCGTCCTGAGGGTGCTTGCGCAGCTCACGCCGCTCCACAGCCAGCTCGGCCTCGACCAGCTCGCGCTGGGAGGCGACGGAGGTGTACTCGCCGGCCGCCATCGAGAAGGCGCCTGCGGCGAGGCCCGCGAGTCCGGTGATGACGATCGTCTGCTGGCTGACCGCGCCGCCCGCGACGCCGGTCATCAGGGCGAGGTTGGAGACCAGTCCGTCCATCGCGCCGAAGACGGCGGGACGCAGCCAGCCGCCGTTCACATCCCGGTGCGTGTGGTTGTCACGGTGCGCCACATGCAGCGCAGCCTCGGTCTCGATGATGGCCATAAAGGTCCTCCAGGAAGCTTAGCCAAAGCTAACTTTGGACAAGTTCTATTTTTCGACAACACAAAACATACGCCTCCCATTCCCACCCTGCCAGCAAGGAAAGGCTGGGCTAACCTGCGACTTTGCCTTCGAATGCTCATCCGAGAGTAATCACGCACAAATGTCGACCGGGTGATGCTGGGGCCCGCGGTGCTCACCCGCACGCCTCCCGTGGCACACATCCGCAAAGGTCCCCGAAGGAGAGGCAGCCCATGGCATCGATCGCCTGCGTCCCCTCGGTCCCGTCACCCGGGGACGCCGCCGAACTACGGGAGCGGGCCCGCGGCGCGCTGCTCGGCCTGGCCGTCGGGGACGCGCTCGGGGCACCCGCCGAGAACATGAAGCCCTCCGAGATCCGCGCCCGTTGGGGCCGTATCACCGGCTATGTCGCCGAGAAGCCGGCCGGCACGGACGACACGGAGTACGCGATCTTGTCGGGGCTGCTGCTCGCCCGGCACGGCTCGGCCCTCACCCCGGCCCATGTCGAGGCGGCCTGGCACGAGTGGATCGCCGACCGGGACGAGGGGCCCTTCCGGGGCGCGGGCTTCAGCGAGCGCGGCACGCTGGAGAACCTGCGCCGGGGCCTCGCCGCCCCCATCTCCGCCCAGCACCGCCACGCCTGGAGCGACGGGCTCGCGATGCGGGCAGCGCCGTTCGGGGTGTTCGCGGCGGGCCGTCCCGCCGAGGCGGCCCGCCTGGTGGCGATCGACGGTTCGGTCAGCCACGACGGCGAGGGCATCTACGGCGGCCAGGCGGTGGCGGCCGGGGTCGCGGCGGCGATGGCTGGCGCCCCGACCATCGCGGTCGTCGCCTCCGCCCTGGCCGTCGTACCGGACGACTCCTGGACGGCCCGTTCCCTGCGCCGGGCGGTGGCCGTCGCACACCGCGGGGAGCGCGCGGTGCGCTCCGCCGTCGTCATCGGCGGCTACCCCTGGACCGACCTGGCCCCCGAGGCGGTGGCGCTCGCCTTCGGAGCGTACGCGGCGGCCGACGGCGACTTCCGGCAGGCCGTCCTGACCGCCGTCAACATGGGCCGCGACGCCGACACCACGGCCGCCGTGGCGGGCGCCCTGGCCGGCGCGACCCAGGGCTCCGCCGCGATCCCGGCCGACTGGGCCGCGGCGATCGGCCCGGCGCGCGGCACCTGCCTGCCCTCCATGGCGGGCCACCACATCCTGGACGTGGCGGAACTGCTGGTGCCGGAGGAGGGCGGGAAGTGGGGCGCGCGCACGGGCGGCCGCGTACCGGAGGTCGTCCGCCGCGAGGAGTGGCAGCCGGCCGAGTGGCAGACACCGGATCCGACGGCGTACGTCCTGGCGGACGAGGAGGAGGTACGGCCGTGAGCCGCGGGCAGTCGTACAAGTGTGTGCTGCCGGCTGCCGATCCCCCTACCCCCACGGAGAACGAGGTGCGCTCATGACCCGCCGTATCGAAGGTCTTCTCCTCGGACTGGCCGCCGGTGACGCCGCCGGATGGCCCGCGGCGCGGCACCGGGCCGCCCGGATGCCCGAGTGGACCCGGCGGCTCACCCGTGAGCTGGACAGCTTCGCCGAGCAGAACGCGACGACGACGCTCCCCGTCCCGATCGCGCTCAACCAGGCCCCGGAACCCCTGCGCCTCGGCCCCTCCGACGACGCCGAGTGGGCGGTGTTCGCTGCGGAGGCCGTGCTGCGGGCCGGTGACGACAGCGCGCTCGGCGACCTCAGCCGGGAGCGCAGGACCCGCGCCGCCATCGACCTCACCTGGAGCGCCGTCGCCTCCGAGGTCGCTGCGGCCGCCGACCGCGCCCCCGAGGTGGAGTCGGCGGTGCTGCCGCTGCGCGCCCGTATCTCCGTGCGCGCCGGACTCGGCAACCTCGCCGCCGGTCTGCGTCCGCCCGCGACCGGTCACGACAACCCGCACTACTTCGACGACGCAGCCTGCGTACGGGCCTGCATCCTCGCCATCGCCCACGCCGGAGACCCCCAACGCGCCGCAGAACTCGCGGAGTTCGACGCCCGCTACACCCAGGACGGCGACGGCGTGCACGGTGCCCGGGCGATGGCGGCGGCGCTCGCACTGGCCCTCGCCGGAGCGGAGGTGGACGCGTGCGTGACGGCCGCACTCGCCGAACTCCCCGAGTGCACGGAGATCGGCCGCAACACCCGGCACGCACTGGTCCTCGCGCGCAGCACGGAGTCCGCGTTCGCCCTGATCCCGCTGCTCGAACACCAGATCGTGGACCATGTCTACAGCTACGGCATCGCCGCCGCCGAGACGGTCCCGGTCGCCCTGGCCCTGGCCACCGCCGCACGCGGCCGGATCGCCGACGCCGTGCCCGCCGCGGCCTGTCTGTCCCGGGTCGCCGACTCGGCCCCCGCCCTCGCCGGTGCCCTGACCGGAGCACTGGGCGGGGGCGAGTCGATCCCGGAGGCCTGGCGCGACGCCTGCCGCACCCTCTCCGGCTGCGTGCTCCCCCGCCTCACAGGCACCGACCTCGTGGAACTCGCCGAACTCCTGGAAGCCGCACAACCGGCCCTTCCAGGAGGATGATTCGGGGCATGACGCCCAAAGGAGAAGAAAGTAGCGCGGCCGGTCTTGAGGAGCGGATCACCGGAGCGCTCGTGGGGGCCGCCGTCGGCGACGCCCTCGGCGGCCCTGTCGAGGGCTACTCCCCCGACCAGATCCTGGAACGCCACGGCGGCCGCGTCCACGGCATCGTCGGCCCCTGGAACGGCGACGCCTGGCGCACCGCCCGCCCCATCGCCCCATATCACAAGGGCGACGGCCACGTCACCGACGACACCTTGATGACGCACGCGCTGGTACGGGTGTACGCCCAGGTCCGCGACCACCTCGACGCATACGCGATCGCCGAGCACCTGGTCCCGGACCTGATGACCACCCCGCGCTGGATCCCGGAGCTGGAGGCGGAGGCGCTGCCCCTGCAACGGATCTTCCTGGCGGAGAAATGGCTGGTGGCGAGGCTCCACTACGGCCATGTCGATCCCCGGGAGGCGGGCGTCGGCAACATCGTCAACTGTGGCGCGGCGATGTACCTGGCTCCGGTCGGCCTGGTCAACGCGGCCAACCCGGCCGCCGCGTACGCCGAGGCACTGGACGTCGCGGGCGCGCACCAGTCGTCGTACGGCCGCGAGGCGGCGGGCGTCTTCGCGGCGGCGGTCGCAGCGGCCACGGCACCGGGGGCGACACCGGAGTCGGTGGTGTCCACGTGTCTGACCCTGGCGAAGGACGGCACGCGGGCGGCGATCGAGCAGGTCTGCGAAGTGGCCTCCCGTCACGGGGACTTCGAGCCGGCGCTCGGCCCGCTGAGGGAGGCGGTGGCGCCGTACGACACGGTCGGCCCCGACTACCGCGCCCCCTCCCTCGGCGCCCGGCGCCCGTCCCGCCTCCACTCGATCGAGGAACTCCCCGTCGCCCTGGGCATGTTGCTCGTCTCAGGCGGCAACTACCGTCAGGCGGTGCTGGGTTCGGTCAACTACGGCCGGGACTGCGACTCCATCGCGACGATGGCGGGCGCGCTGGCCGGGGCCCTGGGCTCGCCGGTCCCGGAGGACTGGTCGAAGACGGTGTCCGAGGCGAGCCGCCTGGACCTGTGGGAACCGGCACGGACCCTCACCGAGGTGGCCCGGGAGATCTTCGCCCAGGACGTACGACGCCGCCGGGCCCACGAACAGGCCTTCACCGACCTCGGAGGCACGGGATGCTCCGACTGACCTGGGTCCAGCCGGAGGACCTACTGCCCCACGAACTCCACCAGGCCCACCAGGACGGCCGCGAGCCGTCGGCGATCGAGGCGAGGTGGAGGGCGGCCGGGGGCGGTGAGGCCCCAGCCCGGGCGGGCGCGTCCCCGACACAGGCTTCCCGCCATCTCCGGTTGCTGGCAGAGGACTTGCTGGACGAATTGGCGGACCTGCCAAGCAACTTGAAGGACGAGGAACCAACGGACCTGGCAAAGATCAGGGCGCTCTGCCCTGCATGGCCACCGTCCCAGCCTGCGGCCGGCTCGGCGGCACCTCCCACCCCGCGAGCCCTGGAAGCGGCCTGGCTAGGCAGAGCAGTCGGCTGCCTCCTGGGCAAACCCGTCGAAAAGCTCCCCCTCCCCGCCATCCGCCAACTCGCCCAGGCCACCGGCAACTGGCCCCTCCACACCTACTTCACGGCAAAGGGGGTCCCGGCGGACCTACTGACAACCCACCCCTGGAACCGCCGCTCCGCCCCAACCTCCCTCGCTGAGAACATCGACGGCATGCCCGAGGACGACGACCTCAACTACCCCCTCCTCAACCTCCTCCTGATGCAGCGTCACGGCAGAACCTTCACCACCACCGACGTGGCAACCCTCTGGCTGGACGAACTCCCCGCCGGCCGCACGTTCACCGCCGAACGCGTCGCCTACCGCAACCTCCTCTCCGGCATCGAACCCCCGCACACGGCCCGCCACCGCAACCCCTTCCGCGAATGGATCGGCGCCCTGATCCGCGCCGACGTCCACGGCTGGACCAACCCCGGCGACCCGGGCGCCGCCGCCGAACAGGCCCACCGCGACGCCGTCCTCACCCACACCGCCAACGGCGTCTACGCGGCCATGTTCACCGCGGCCACCATCGCCACCGCGGCCACCGCCACCCATGACGTCCACGCCTGCATCGAATCCGGCCGTACGGTGATCCCACCCCGCTCCCGGCTGGCCCGCGCCATCGACCAGGCACTCCAACTCGCCCACACCCACAAGGACTTCGACTACATCGTCGACGCACTCCACGCCATCCACTCCCCCACCCACCACTGGGTCCACGCCATCCCCAACACCGCCCTGATCACCGCCGCGCTCACCCACGCGAACGGCGACTTCACCGGCTCCATCTGCCGTGCGGTGTCCGGCGGCCTGGACACCGACTCCAACGGCGCCACGGCGGGCAGCATCGCCGGCCTCCTCACCGGTTCCCCCGACGCGCTCCCCGACCGCTGGACGGCCCCGCTCAAGAACCGGCTCGCCACCTCCGTCGCCGACTTCAACGGCACCGGCTTCGACTCCCTCGCCCACCTCACCCACCTGGAGGCGACCCGCCCATGACCCACATCGCCGTACTCGGCAGCACGAACATGGACCTCGTGGCGTACGTCGAGAAGGCCCCGCAGCGCGGAGAGACCGTGGCGGGACGGGAGTTCCGTACGATCCCCGGCGGCAAGGGCGCCAACCAGGCGATCGCGGCGGCCCGCGCCGGCGCCACCGTCTCGATGATCGGCGCGGTCGGCAACGACGCCTTCGGCACCCGGCTGCGCACGACCCTCGAACACTCCGGCGTCGACACCGACTCGCTGCGCACCGTCGAGGGCCCGTCCGGAACCGCGCACATCGTCGTGGACGACGAGGGCGGCAACGCGATCGTCGTGATCCCCGGCGCGAACGGCACCGTGGATCACCTCACCCCGGGCGACGAGGGCGTGATCGCCTCCGCCGACGCCCTGCTGCTGCAACTGGAGATTCCCCTGGACGGAGTCCTCGCGGGCGCCCGCGCGGCCCGCGACCACGGCGTCCGTACGATCCTCACCCCGGCCCCCGCCCAACCGCTCCCGCCCGAACTCCTCGCCTCCATCGACCTGTTGGTCCCCAACGAGCACGAGGCGGCCACCCTCACCAGCCGCACCGACCCGCGCGACGCGGCGCTCGCCCTGCTCGACGAGGTGTCGGAGGTGGTCGTGACCCTGGGGTCGGTCGGCTGCCTGTATCTGAAACGGGGCGCGGAGCCTCTCGTCGTTCCGGCGCCCCGCGTGAGTGCCGTGGACTCGACGGGCGCCGGCGACACCTTCGTCGGCGCCCTCGCGGTGGCACTCGGCGAGGAACGCCCGATCCGGGAGGCGCTGACCTGGGCGGCCGCGGCCGCGGCGATCTCCGTGCAGCGGGAGGGGGCGTCGGCGTCGATGCCGTACCGCCCGGAGATCGAGGCGCAGTACACGTCATGAACGCCACGAACATCACCGGCCCCCTCGACGGCCTGCGCGTCCTCGATCTCGCCACCCTGTTCGCCGGTCCCCTCGCGGCCACCCTCCTCGGTGACTTCGGCGCCGAGGTCATCAAGGTCGAGCACCCCCGCAAACCGGACCCGTCCCGCGGCCACGGCCCGGCGAAGGACGGGATCGGCCTGTGGTGGAAGCTGCTCGGCCGCAACAAGCGCACCATCACCCTCGACCTGTCCAGGCCCGGCGGCCGCGCCACCCTGCTCCGGCTGGCCGCCACCGCCGACGTGATCGTCGAGAACTTCCGCCCCGGCACCCTGGAGAAGTGGGACCTGGGCTGGGAGGAGCTGTCCGCCGCCAATCCGCGGCTGGTCCTGACCCGGGTCACGGCCTTCGGCCAGTTCGGCCCGTACGCGCGCCGGCCGGGCTTCGGCACCCTCGCCGAGGCGATGAGCGGCTTCGCGGCGATCACCGGGGAGCCGGACGCGCCGCCCGTGCTGCCGCCGTTCGGCCTCGCCGACTCCATCGCGGGCCTGGCCACGGCGTACGCGGTGATGGCGGCACTGGCGGCCCGGGAGCGCACCGGCGAGGGCCAGGTCGTCGACATGGCGATCATCGAGCCGATCCTTACGGTCCTCGGCCCGCAGCCGACCTGGTACGACCAGCTCGGCTATGTGCAGGAACGCACCGGGAACCGGTCCGCCAACAACGCCCCCCGCAACGCCTACCGCACGGCCGACGGCTTCTGGGTCGCCGCGTCCACCTCGGCCCAGTCGATCGCCGAGCGTGTGATGCACCTGGTCGGGCGCCCGGAGCTGATCGACGAGCCGTGGTTCGCGACGGGCGTGGACCGGGCCGCACACGCCGACGTCCTCGACGCGGCGGTCGGCACCTGGATCGCCGCCCGCACCCGCGACGAAGTCCTCGCGGCCTTCGAGAAGGCGGAGGCGGCGGTGGCCCCGATCCAGGACGTACGGGACGTGATGACGGACCCCCAGTACGCCGCCCTGGACACCGTCACCACCGTCGACGACCCGGAACTGGGCCCCTTGCGGATGCAGAACGTCCTCTTCCGGCTGTCCGCCACGCCGGGCGCGATCCGCTGGGCGGGCCGACCGCACGGCGCGGACACGGACGCCGTCCTGACTGAACTGGGCCTGACCCCGGCTGACCTCGACGGGCTGCGCGAGGAGGGTGTCCTGTGATCCCGTTCCCGCTGACCTGGCTCTACGTTCCCGGCGACCGCCCGCACGTCGTGGCCAAGGCGCTGGCCTGTGGCGCGGACGTCGTGGTGATCGACCTGGAGGACGCGGTCGTCCCGGACCGCAAGGAGTACGCGCGCGCGGCGACGGCCGAGCTGCTGTCCGAGCCGCAGCCGGTGCGGGTCCACGTCCGGGTCAACGGCACGGACGGGCCCTGGGCTGCGGCCGACCTGCGGGCCATGGCCGAACTGCCGGGCGTGTCCGGACTGCGCCTGCCGAAAGTGACGTCCGTCGAGGAGGTGGTGCGGATCGCGGAGTGCACGGGCCTTGCGCTCTACGCCCTCCTCGAAACGGCCCTGGGCATCGAGCGCGCGTATGCCATCGCCGCCGCACACCCATCGCTGCGGGGCATCTCCCTCGGCGAGGCAGATCTACGGGCCGACCTGGGCGTACGCGACGACACGGGCCTCGACTGGTGCCGCTCCCGAGTCGTGGTCGCGGCACGGGCGGCGGGCCTCGCCCCACCGCCCCAGTCGGTCCACCCCGACATCCGCGACCTGGAGGGCCTGGCCGCCTCCTGCGCCCACGGCCGCGCCCTCGGCTTCCTGGGCCGGGCCGCCATCCACCCCCGCCAGCTCCCGATCATCGAACGCGCCTACCTTCCCACGGAGGCGGAACTGGACCAGGCGGAAAAGATCCTCAAGGCGGCAACGAACGACCAGGGAGCCCAGGCCCTCCCGGACGGCAGCTTCATCGACGCGGCGGTGGTCACTGCGGCCCAACGAACCCTGTCCCTGCCGAACCGCCTCTGACACCCGACGCACGACGAGGGCGCCCGAAGAAGTCCGGGCGCCCTCGTGGTCGTACAGCCGATGGTCAGCTCTTCTTGGCTCCGGACTCGGCCTCGTCCTTGGTCTGCGACACCTCGTCCTCGGTCTCCGACGGCTCGGCGTCTGCCTTGTCCTCGGAGTCGACCTCGCCCTCGGTCGCGCCGTCGGCCTCGGTGCCGCCCGCGGTCTCGGTCCCGTCCTCGGTCTTGCCGCCGGAGGCATCGGCGCCGGGCTCCACCACGGCCTCCCGCCCGGGGTGCCGCTTCGCCGACACCACGATGTACACCACCGCCAGCAGGAACACGATGATCGCGGTCCAGTCGTTGAGGCGCAGGCCCAGGATGTGGTGGGCGTCGTCGACGCGCATGTACTCGATCCAGAAGCGGCCTACGCAGTACGCGGCGACGTACAGCGCGAACGCCCGGCCGTGCCCCAGCCGGAAGCGGCGGTCGGCCCAGATGACCAGCAGGGCGACACCGATGCACCACAGGGACTCGTACAGGAAGGTCGGGTGGTAGTAGCCCGGCACCCGGCCGCCCTCGGAGGACGTGATGTGCAGCGCCCAGGGAACGTGCGTCTCGCGGCCGTACAGCTCCTGGTTGAACCAGTTGCCCCAGCGGCCGATCGCTTGCGCGAAGGCGATGCCGGGTGCGACGGCGTCGGCGTACGCGGGCAGCGGGATGCCCCGGCGCCGCGCGCCGATCCACGCGCCCAGCGCGCCGAGCGCGATCGCGCCCCAGATGCCGAGGCCGCCCTCCCACACCTTGAAGGCGTTCACCCAGTCACGGCCGTCGCTGAAGTACAGCTCGTAGTCCGTGATCACGTGGTAGAGCCGGCCGCCGACCAGGCCGAAGGGCACGGCCCAGACCGCGATGTCGGCCACCGTGCCGGACCGGCCGCCGCGGGCGACCCACCGCTTGTTGCCGAGCCAGACGGCAACGAAGACACCGATGATGATGCAGAACGCGTAGCCGCGCAGCGGAATCGGGCCGAGGTGCAGCACACCGCGCGACGGGCTGGGAATGTAGGCAAGTTCCATGGCAAGGTCGACGCTACCGTGCCGGACCGGGCACACGGCACACGGCCCGGCAACGGCTCCATAACGGGGACGCGGGAAACGCTCGCCCCCTCACCCTTGGTTGGCGGACTCCACCAGCTGCTTCAGCTTGTCCGGGGTCAGCGTCTGGTAGATGTTCTTGCCGCCCAGCAGGACGGTCGGTGTGCCGGTGAAGCCGCCCGCCCGGAAGGCCTGGTTGGACTTCACGACCCAGCTGTCGTGTGTACCGTCCTTGACGCACTTCTGGAACGCCGGGGTGTTGAGGCCCTGAACCTTGCCCGCCAGCTCGATCAGCTTCGCGTTGTCGGCGAAGGCGTCGTCTGTCTCCTTGGGCTGGTTCTCGTACAGCACGTCGTGGAAGTCGCGGAACTTTCCGGCGCTCTGGGCGCAGGCCGCCGCGTTGGCGGCGCGTAGGGAGCCGCTGCCGCCGAGGTTGCCGTCAATCAGCGTGACCAGGTGGTACTCCACTTTGAGCTTGCCCGCGTCGGTCAGCTCGTGGAGCGTCGGGCGATACGTCGTCTCGAAGGCCTGGCAGGCCGGACAGCGGAAGTCCTCCCACACCGTGAGCGTCGACTTGGCGTTGTCCTTGCCGACCGGGATCACGAGGCCGTCCTTGCCCTGCGCGCCCGAGGGCGCCGCGACCGGGCCCGCGTTGTCACTGGATTTGTTCTTGCCCGCGTTCGCGGCGATCACGCCGATCACCGCCGCGAGTCCCAGGACACAGACGACACTCGCGCCCACGATCAGCGCACGTCGACGCTTCTCCCCGGCCTTCTGCTTCTCGCGCTCTGCCGCCAGCTGCTCACGGGCGGTGCGCTTTCCATCACGGTTCTTCTCGCTCACACCCCGGAAACGAACCGGGGAGGCGCAGCGCGCCTCCCCGGTCCCAGGTCCACCCGTTCGAGTGAGTCGTACGGAATATCCCTTACGTCACGTCGTCACGATCCCTTGCGTCACGCCTGTCCGCGCACACCCTTCGCCAGATCACCGGCGAGTTCGCGGACGGCCTCGATGCCGGCCGCGTGATCGGGCGCGTCCAGCATCCGCTTCACGAACGCCGAGCCGACGATCACGCCGTCGGCGAAGCCGGCCACCTCGGCGGCCTGGGCACTGTTGGAGACGCCGAGGCCGACGCAGACGGGCAGCTCGGTGCCGGTCGCCCGGGTGCGCTCCACCAGGTCCTGGGCCTGCGCGCCGACCGACGCACGGGTGCCGGTGACACCCATCAGCGAGGCCGCGTACACGAAGCCGCTGCCCGCCGCGGTGATCTCGGCGAGCCGCTCGTCCTTGCTGCTGGGCGCGACCACGAAGACCGTCGCGAGGCCGTGCTTCTCGGCGTGCTCGCGCCACAGCGCGGACTCCTGGACCGGCAGGTCGGGCAGGATGCAGCCGGCGCCGCCCGCCTCGGCCAGCTCGGCAGTGAAGCGCTCGACGCCGTAGCGGTCGATGGGGTTCCAGTACGTCATGACGAGCACCGGCTTCCCGGTGGCGGCCGACGCCTCACGGACCGTACGCATGACGTCCGCGATCCTGACCCCGCCGCGCAGGGCGATGTCGTCGGCGGTCTGGATGACCGGGCCGTCGAGCACCGGGTCGCTGTGCGGCAGCCCGACCTCGACGACGTCGGCGCCGCCGTCGAACACGGCCTTGATGGCCTCGATGCCGCCGTCCACGGTCGGGAACCCGGCCGGGAGGTACGCGATGAGCGCGGCCCGGCCCTCGGACTTGGCGCCGGCGAGGGTGTCCGACAGCAGTTGGATGTTTCCGCTCACTTGGCGTCCCCCTCGATCTCGGCCGTGTCGGCCTCGTTGGGCGCGACCTCGGCGTCCACGCCGTTGTCGTACAGCCCGAAGTAACGGGCCGCCGTGTCCATGTCCTTGTCGCCGCGGCCGGACAGGTTGACCACGATCAACCCGTCCTTGCCCAGCTCCCTGCCGACCTCCAGGGCACCGGCCAGCGCGTGGGCGCTCTCGATGGCCGGGATGATGCCCTCGGTGCGCGACAGCAGGCGCAGGGCCTGCATGGCGGCGTCGTCGGTGACCGCGCGGTACTCGCCGCGCCCGCTGTCCTTGAGGTAGGAGTGCTCGGGCCCGATGCCCGGGTAGTCCAGACCGGCCGAGATCGAGTACGGCTCGGTGATCTGGCCCTCGTCGTCCTGCAGGACGTAGGACCGGGAGCCGTGCAGGATGCCGGGCTCGCCGGCGGTCAGGGTCGCCGCGTGCTCGCCGGTCTCGACGCCGTGACCGGCCGGCTCGCAGCCGATGAGGCGGACGCCCTCGTCGGGGATGAAGGCGTGGAAGAGGCCGATGGCGTTGGAGCCGCCGCCGACGCAGGCGATCGCGGCGTCGGGCAGCCGTCCGGCGCGCTCGAGGAGCTGGCGGCGGGCCTCGACGCCGATGACGCGGTGGAAGTCGCGCACCATGGCCGGGAAGGGGTGCGGACCGGCGACGGTGCCGAACAGGTAGTGGGTGTGGTCGACGTTGGCGACCCAGTCCCGGAAGGCCTCGTTGATGGCGTCCTTCAGGGTCCGACTGCCGGACTTCACGGCGACGACCTCGGCGCCGAGCATGCGCATACGGGCCACGTTGAGGGCCTGCCGCTCGGTGTCGATCTCGCCCATGTAGATGGTGCAGTCGAGGCCGAACAGCGCGCAGGCGGTGGCGGTCGCGACGCCGTGCTGGCCGGCACCGGTCTCGGCGATGACGCGGGTCTTGCCCATGCGCTTGGTGAGCAGGGCCTGGCCGAGCACGTTGTTGATCTTGTGCGAGCCGGTGTGGTTCAGGTCCTCGCGCTTGAGGAACACCCGGGCGCCACCGGCGTGTTCACCGAACCGCGGCACCTCGGTGAGGGCACTGGGGCGGCCGGTGTAGTTCAGCAGCAGATCGTCGAGCTCGCGCGCGAACTCGGGGTCGTGCTTCGCCTTGTCGTACTCGACGGCGACCTCGTCCACGGCGGCGACGAGGGCCTCCGGGATGAACTTGCCGCCGAACGCCCCGAAGTAGCCTTCGGGACTCGGGACTTGACCCTCCGGGTCGGGGTAGAAGAACTCGCTGGGCATGCGGATACCTCACGGTGAGTGCGTGTGAAAAGACACTGTTCGCCGTGGGGGCGGGGATTTGTCAGTCGGCTGCCGGCCGGCTGTGGTTGCTCGCGCAGTTCCCCGCGCCCCTGAAGGGGCGCTGCCATCGCCGTCCGTTTACCTGGCCCGGTTCGTCTCCGATGACGTACCGCACCCTGCGGCCGTGGACCCGGCGGGCGGGTGCGCGGCAGCCCCGGGGGCGGCAGCCGCGCGCGAGGCGGGCGTACCGGTCCGTGGTCGTCAGGGGGGTCGTCGGAGTCATCGGGGGCAAGCCTAGCGGGAGTTCAGCTGCGGCCGTGCCGGAGTGCGGGGTGTTCGCCCGCCGCCACCAGGTCGGAGACCGCCGCCTTGGGGTCGCGGCCGGTGACCAGGGACTCGCCGACCAGGACCGCGTCGGCGCCCGCGTTGGCGTAGGCGATGAGGTCGTGCGGGCCCCGAACGCCGGACTCGGCGACCTTGACGATGCCCTCCGGGACCTCGGGCGCGACGCGCTCGAAGGTGCCGCGGTCGACCTCCAGCGTCTTCAGGTTGCGCGCGTTGATGCCGATGACCTTGGCGCCCGCGTCGACCGCGCGCTCGACCTCGTCCTCGTCGTGGACCTCGACGAGCGGGGTGAGGCCGATGGACACGGCGCGCTCGATCAACGACTCCAGGGCCGACTGGTCGAGGGCGGCGACGATCAGCAGCGCGAGGTCGGCGCCGTACGCCCGGGCCTCCCACAACTGGTACGACGTGACGATGAAGTCCTTGCGCAGGACCGGGATGTCCACGCGGGCCCGGACCGCCTCCAGGTCGGCGAGCGAGCCGCCGAAGCGGCGCTGTTCGGTGAGGACGGAGATGACGGCCGCGCCGCCCGCCTCGTAGTCGGCCGCGAGGCCGGCCGGGTCGGCGATCGCGGCGAGCGCACCCTTGGACGGGCTGGAGCGCTTGACCTCGCAGATCACTTTGACGCCCTCGCCGCGCAGTGCGGCCACGCCGTCCTTGGCTGCGGGCGCCTTCGCGGCGCGCTCCTTGAGCTCGTCGAGGCTGACGCGCGCCTGCCGCTCCGCGAGGTCGGCACGGACTCCGTCGATGATCTCGTCGAGCACACTCACGCGAGCGGCCCCCTTCCGGGCGGTTGTTCCTACCGGGTTTTAAAACCCATGGTCACTGCGATGGTATCCGGAGGACGGCGCATGCCTCACATCCGGTTGACGCCGGTCCCACTACCTGGACAGCCAGGAGTTGATCAAGGATGCAGCCAGCCACCGAACGGCAGGTTCCGGACAAGGGTGAAGACCAGCAGCAACGCGCCGAGGCTCCACAGCTGGGCCGTCCCGAGCGTGAACCGCAGCGGCCGGCCGCGGGCCGCGCGGACGACCCAGACAGTCCACAGGACGGCAAAGCCGAGGTAGGCGGCCACGGCCAGGGCATTGGCCTGGAGTGCGGCCGTGAAGTCGCCGTGGATGAAGGCGTGCGCGCTGCGCAGTCCGCCGCAGCCGGGGCAGTACAGGCCTGTCAGGCGGTAGAGGGGGCACACCGGGTAGTGACCGGGTTCGTACGGGTCGACGGTCCCGACGTAGGCGAAGGCCCCGGCGACGGCGGTGAGGATCCCGGCCGGGACGGCCAGTCGGCCCAGCGGGCTCACGCGCGGTACGACGTGCTGACTGTCGGTGTTCACGTCTCGCATTGTGCCCTTCGCGGGCCGCGGACGCGCGAGAGGGGCGGCCCTGGCACGCTCGGCGCGGGGGCCGCCCCTACACGAGGACGTACGAGGACGCCCTACGGCGGGGTCAGCTCTTGGCGGCGGCCGGCTCGGGCGTCACCGCGACCGTCTGCTTCGGCTGGGGCACCGCGTGGGCGTCCTTCGGCTGGCCGAGGCCCACGGAGCGCATGATGGCGCCGACGACACCGCCGAGGACGATGATCACCATACCGGCCCAGAAACCGAGCGGCTGTGCCATCACCATGAAGGCGCCCGCGACGCAGAAACCGATGAAGGCGATGATGACACCGGTCCAGGCGGCCGGGGTGTGACCGTGGCTGCTGCCCGCCATTGCTTGCTCCTCGTTGCTGTGTGCGTGTGTGAGCCGGACGCTCATCACCGTCCATTGTCCCGTACGCGTGCGCCCGCCGTGGGCTGGGGTCGCTCTTGAGGGACGTCTGTTTCGCCACATCGGGACGTCAGTCCCGGGCAGGACGGCCCCGGAACCTACGCCCCGGTCGGGTCCTCGCCGCGGTCCAGGGCCTTCCAGAGGTCCTCGGGCCGGTCGGGGTCGACCGGCGCGGCGGCGCGGCGCGGGCGTGCGGTGCCGCGCTCGTAGCGGCCGGACATGGCGGGCCACAGCCTGCCATAGCGCAGGGCGAGGAGCCCGGCGAGCAGGAGCAGGACGCCGCCGGCGGCCGCGACATAGGGCCAGCCCGTATGGGTGAGCGCGGCCACGGTCGCGGAGGAGTCGCCGGTGGCCTCGGCGGCCTTCTCGTCGAGCGCGGAGCCGTCGGAGGCGCCGCTGAGGGCCGCGGCGACCGTGCCCGCGCCGGAGAGCGCGAGGAGCGCGGCGACCGCGAACCGGCCGGCCCGGCGGACGGCGAAGACGGCGACGAGCGCGGCGAGGCCCACTATGGCGAGGGCCGCGGGCACGCCTGTGACGTCGCTGCCACTGGCGGTCAGCGGGAAGGCGCCGCCGGCCACCGTCGTGGTGCCCTCCGACCAACGCTGCCGGGTGGCCAGCAGCGCCACGGCCGCGCCGAGCGCGCCGCACAGCAGGGCCACGGCGAGACTCCGGCGGCCGGCCCGCGCGGGTCCAGCGGCTTCGTAACGGGGGTGAGGTACGGCTGTCACGTAGTCCACTATCGCCTGAACCCCGGGCGAACCGTCACCCGGGGTTCGACTCAGGCCCTTCAAAGACGGTTCGCCGTGTACACCGCGCGCAGGACCGCAGCCGCCTTGTTGCGGCATTCCTGGTCCTCGGCGACCGGGTCGGAGTCGGCGACGATGCCGGCGCCGGCCTGGACGTAGGCGGTGCCGTCGCGCAGGAGGGCCGTACGGATGGCGATGGCCGTGTCGGAGTCGCCGGCGAAGTCGAGGTAGCCGACGCAGCCGCCGTACAGCCCGCGCCGGGACGGTTCGAGCTCGTCGATGATCTGCATCGCGCGGGGCTTGGGGGCGCCGGAGAGGGTGCCCGCCGGGAAGCACGCCGTGAGGACGTCGAAGGCGGTACGGCCCCCGGCGACCTGGCCGGTGACGGTCGAGACGATGTGCATGACATGCGAGTAGCGCTCGACGGACATGAAGTCGACGACCTCGACGGAGCCGGGCTCACAGACCCGTCCGAGGTCGTTGCGGCCGAGGTCGACGAGCATCAGGTGCTCGGCGCGCTCCTTGGGGTCTGCGAGCAGTTCCTCGGCGAGGGCCTGGTCCTCCTGCGGGGTGGCGCCGCGGGGCCGGGTGCCGGCGATGGGGTGAACCATGGCCCGCCCGTCCTCGACCTTGACCAACGCTTCCGGGCTGGATCCGACGACGTCGAAGCCGTCGAAGCGGAACAGGTACATGTACGGCGACGGATTGGTGGCCCTGAGGACCCGGTAGACGTCCAACGCGCTTGCCGTGCACGGGGTTTCGAAGCGCTGCGAGGGGACGACCTGGAAGGCCTCGCCGGCGCGGATGCGCTCCTTGATGTCCTCGACGGCGGCTTGGAAGTCGGGGCCGCCCCACAGCGCGGTGTACTCGGGCAGTTCGGATGGCGGCAGGACCGCCGGGGGCTGGGCGACCGGGCGGGCGAGGTCGGCCTCCATGGCGTCGAGGCGGGCCACGGCGTCGGCGTGGGCCTCGTCGACGCCGGTGTCGAGGTCGTTGTGGTTGATCGCGTTGGCGATCAGCAGGACCGAGCCCTCCCAGTGGTCCATGACGGCGAGGTCGCTGGTGAGGAGCATGGTCAGCTCGGGGAGCTTCAGGTCGTCGCGCTCGCCGGGGCCGATCTTCTCCAGGCGGCGGACGATGTCGTAGCCGAGGTAGCCGACCATGCCGCCGGTGAACGGGGGCAGGCCGTCCTGGTGCGGGGTGTGCAGGGCCTCGATGGTGGTGCGCAGGGCCGCGAGGGGGTCGCCCTCGACCGGGACGCCGACGGGCGGGGTACCGAGCCAGTGGGCCTGGCCGTCACGCACGGTGAGGGTGGCGGCGGAGCGGACGCCGACGAAGGAGTAGCGAGACCATTGAAACGCCGTGCGGCCGTTCTCCGCGGACTCGAGAAGGAAGGTGCCGGGGCGCTCGGCGGCCAGTTTGCGGTAGAGCGCGACCGGGGTGTCGCCGTCAGCGAGGAGCTTGCGGGTGACCGGGATGACGCGGCGGTCGGTGGCGAGTTTGCGGAACGTCTCGAGGTCCATGGCGGCCGACCTTACTGATCCACGGCCGGTACGCCCGAACCGGCGTCCTTCACCAGCACGTCCGCGTCGAAGCAGGTGCGCGCGCCGGTGTGGCAGGCGGCGCCGACCTGGTCGACCTGGACCAGCACGGTGTCGGCGTCGCAGTCGAGGGCGACGGACTTGACCCACTGGACGTGGCCGGAGGTGTCGCCCTTGACCCAGTACTCCTGGCGGCTGCGCGACCAGTAGGTGCAGCGGCCGGTGGTCAGGGTGCGATGCAGCGCCTCGTCGTCCATCCAGCCGAGCATGAGCACCTCTCCGGTGTCGTACTGCTGGGCGATCGCGGGGACGAGTCCGTCGGCGCTGCGCTTGAGGCGGGCGGCGATCTCGGGGTCGAGGCTGCTGGGCGGGGGCACGCTGGTCATAGGTGCCATTGTGCCGCGCCGCGGGGACAGGGCCGGTGCGGTGTCCACAGCGTGGTCGTAGGCTGACGGTATGTCGACCTTCGCCAAGCGTGAACGGCTTCTGCTCGCCGACCTCTTGGAAACCACCGGCCCCGACGCCCCGACCCTCTGCGAGGGCTGGCAGACCCGTGACCTCGCAGCGCACGTGGTGGTGCGCGAACGCCGCCCCGACGCGGCCGGTGGCACCCTGATCAAGCCACTCGCCCCACGCCTGGAGAAGGTGATGGACGAGTACGCCGCGAAGCCGTACGAGGAGCTGATCCAGCTGATCCGTACCGGCCCGCCGCGCTTCTCACCCTTCCAGCTCAAGCAGCTCGACGAGGCAGCCAACATCGTCGAGTTCTACGTCCACACGGAGGACGTCCGCCGCGCCCAGCCGGACTGGACGCCGCGCGAGCTCGACCCCGTCTTCCAGGACGCCCTGTGGTCGCGTCTGGAGCGCACCGCCCGGCTACTGGGGCGGGGCGTGCCGACGGGGGTGGTGCTGCGCCGCCCGGACGGGCAGACGGCGGTGGCCCATCGGGGCGCGCCCGTGGTGACGGTCACGGGCGAGCCCTCGGAGCTGCTGCTGTTCGCGTTCGGCCGGCAGAACACGGCGAAGGTCGAGCTGGACGGCGACGAGAACGCGATCGCCAAGCTGCAGGAGTCGAAGCAACTGGGCATCTGACTCGGGACTGAGAGGCGCTCATGATCAAGGTCGCGATGACGGGTGTGTACGTCGACGACGTGGCGCGGGCCCATGCCTTCTACACGGACGTCCTCGGCTTCGAGACGCGCATCCGTGTGGACCTGGGCGACGGCAACCTGTTCGTCACCGTGGGGGCGCCGAACGGGGCCCAGCCGGATCTTCAGCTGCTGCTGGAGCCCGGCCAGAGCCCCATCGCGGAGTCGTACCGCACGGCGCTGTACGAGGCCGGGCTGCCGTCCATCGTCTTCTCCGTGGACGACCTGCCGGGGGAGTACGAGCGGCTGCGCGACCTCGGCGTGCGCTTCACCCATGCCCCGCAGGACCAGGGGCCGGTGCTCGCGGCCGTACTGGACGACTCGCTCGGCAATCTGGTGCAGCTGACGCAGCCGAAGGGCTGAGCGGCCTCAGCGGGGCAGCTCCGCGCGGCGCAGGCCGGGGACGCACAGGGCGACCACCCCGCCGAGCCCGCAGACCACCGCGCTGACGACGAACACCGGGCCCGTGCCCCAGGCCCCGATCGCGGCGGCCGCGAACGGCATGCTCAGCGGGGCGAACCCGAGGCTGACCAGGCTGGCCACGGAGGTGACGCGGCCCAGGTAGGCGGGGTCGGTGTGGGTCTGGAGCAGGGCGGCACACATCGCGCCGCTCAGCCCGGCGAGCAGCCCGATGAGCAGGGCCGCGCCGACGGCGCCGACGAGGGCCGGGACGTAGGCGAGGGCGCCGATGGCGACGGAGCCGGCGAGGATGGCGTACCCGGCGACCAGCCCCGCGCGCGGCAGCCGCCCCCGGACGGTCAGCACCAGTGAGGCGGCGCCCGCGCCCACCCCGAATCCGGCGAGCACCCAGCCCATCCCGGAGGCGCCCCAGCCGCGCCGGTCGGCGAGCAGGGTCAGCCCGACGTTGAGCGGCCCGACGAAGCCGAGGTCGCCGAGGGCGATGGCGAGCATCAGGGGGCCGAGGACACGGTGGCGGCGGATGTAGCGCAGCCCGGCGGCGAGATCGCCCCAGGAGGTGGCACGGCTGCTGACGTCGTCTCTCGTGGCCGGTTCCCGGACCCGTACGGAGACCAGCAACGGCACCGACACCGCGATGAGCAGCCCGGCGAGGGCGAACGCGGCCGCCGCGCCACCGAGGGCCACGCCGAGGCCGCCGAGCGGGGCGCCGACGACGCTCGCGAAGCGGATCGCGAGGCCCCGCATGCCCTGGACGCGGGCCAACTGGTCGGTGCCGGTGATGCGTGCCGGGAGGGCGCCCACCGCGGGCATGAACACGGCGTCGACGGTGCCGAAGACCAGCGCCAGCAGGGCGAGCGGCCACAGCCCGGGGCTGGTGAGGAACAGCAGCGCGGCGACGGCGAGTACGGCGGCGCACCGCACGGCATCGCTCCCGATGACGACCCGCCGGGGCCCCAGCCGGTCGGCGATCACTCCCCCGCCCAGCATGAGCAGGGCCCGCGGCAGCGCACTGACCGACATCACGACACCGGCCTGCGAGGGCGTCCCGGTCTGCACGGCGGCCCAGGAGAGGGCGATGTAGTAGACGCTGTCCCCGACCATGGAGGAGGCGAAGGCCCCGAGCCAGCGCAGGACGTTGGGGTCGCGGTGAGCGGGGATGACGGCGACAGAGGCGACGAGCGTGGCGGCCACGGGGTTCTCGGTCCTCTCAGACACGGAACGGGAATCCGTACATGTAGAGCGCGACGTGTTCACGCCCTTCGGTCTCACCCGCGGCTTCGGCGGCCCGGCCCCGCTCGTCGTAGGTGCGCAGGACAGCCTCCAACTCCGACCTCAGCGCCGTGAGTTCCGCAGGGGTCAGCCGCATCCAGGACTCGTTGTCCACCGACGCGGTGTTCCACTCGGCCCCCCAGGTGGGGCGTTCGTCCATGAAGCGCCGGTAGTGATCGGTGCGCTGGTCGTGGAAGAGGCGGGTCGCCGCCAGATGAGCCGCGGCCTTGCCGGGTTCGCCACGAAAGTCCTCGTCGCGGATGCTCACCCCGTCCGAGGCGGGCTGCCACCAGCGTTCCCGCCCGTCCCCGGTCTGCGGCTCCGCCTCCTCGATCAGCCCGTGCTCGGCGAGCTTGCGCAGGTGGTAGCTGACCAGGGACACGGCCTCGTCCACATGCTCGGCGAGCCGCGATGCCGTGGCGACGCGCTCGACACACAGCAGCCGGTACAGGTTCGCCCGCAAGGGATGCGCGAGGGCCTTCAGCGTCCCGACGTCCGTGATCCGACGGTTCTCGTTGCTCGGCATGCCCTCAGGCTAGATACGAAAGAAAAGTTGCACAATAGATTTTGTGCAACCTCTCTTTCGTATCTGCCGTATCTGCCTGTGGCCGCCGAAGCTCAGCGCGGCTTCACCGCACGGGGTGCCCCGCCTCCCGCAGTACCTGCTTCACCTCGCCGATCCGCAGATCGCCGAAGTGGAACACCGACGCCGCCAGCACCGCGTCCGCGCCCGCCGCGATGGCCGGGGGGAAGTGGGACAGGGTGCCCGCGCCGCCGGAGGCGATGACCGGGACCGTCACGTGCTTGCGGACCGCCGCGATCATCTCCAGGTCGTAGCCGTCCTTCGTGCCGTCCGCGTCCATGGAGTTCAGCAGGATCTCGCCGGCGCCGAGATCGGCCGCCCGGTGTGCCCACTCCACCGCGTCGATGCCCGTGCCGCGACGGCCGCCGTGGGTCGTCACCTCGAAGCTGCCGGACGGCGTACGGCGCGCGTCCACCGACAGCACCAGCACCTGCCGCCCGAAGCGCTCCGCGATCTCCCGGATCAGGTCCGGGCGCGCGATCGCCGCCGTGTTGACGCCCACTTTGTCCGCGCCCGCCCGCAGCAGCTTGTCGACGTCCTCGGCCGTACGCACGCCGCCGCCGACCGTCAGCGGGATGAAGACCTGCTCGGCGGTGCGGCGCACCACCTCGTACGTCGTCTCCCGGTTGCCCGAGGACGCGGTGATGTCGAGGAACGTCAACTCGTCGGCGCCCTCGGCGTCGTACACCTTGGCCATCTCGACGGGATCGCCCGCGTCGCGCAGGTTCTGGAAGTTGACACCCTTGACGACCCGGCCGTTGTCCACGTCCAGGCAGGGGATGACTCGTACGGCCAGGCTCATGCGGACACTCCTCGGAACGCCTCCACCTCGATCTCGACGACCAGGCCGGGATCCACGAAACCGGAGACGATGATCATGGTTGCGGCGGGCCGGACGGTGTCGAACAGCTCCTTGTGCGCCCGTCCGACCTCGTCCACGTCCCGGGCGTGCGTGATGTACATGCGCGTCCGTACGACATCGTCGCGGCCGAGCCCCACCTGCGCCAGCGCCGACAGCGCGACGTTGAAGGAGTTGACCGCCTGCTCGTACGGGCCGCCCCCGCTGATCTGGCCGTCCACCACGGACGTGCAGCCGGCGACCAGCACCAGTCCGTTCGGCAGCTCCACCGCGCGGGAGTAGCCGAACTGCTCCTCCCAGGGCGCCCCTGTGGACACACGTCGTACGTCGCTCACCGGGACACCGCCTCCAGGGCCTCTTCCAGGGTGAACGCCTTCGCGTACAGGGCCTTGCCGACGATGGAGCCCTCGACACCGAGGGGCACGAGGTCGGCGATCGCCCGCAGGTCGTCCAGCGAGGAGACCCCGCCGGAGGCGACGACCGGGCGGTCCGTGGCCGCGCAGACGTTCTTCAGGAGCTCCAGGTTGGGGCCCTGCAGGGTGCCGTCCTTGGCGATGTCGGTGACGACGTACCGCTCGCAGCCCTCCTTGTCGAGCCGCTCCAGCGTCTCGTAGAGGTCACCGCCGTCGCGGGTCCAGCCACGGCCGCGCAGCGTGGTGCCGCGCACGTCGAGACCGACCGCGATCTTGTCGCCGTGCTCGGCGATGATCTTGGCGACCCACTCCGGGGTCTCCAGGGCGGCCGTGCCGAGGTTGACGCGCGTGCAGCCCGTGGCGAGCGCGGCGGCGAGCGAGGCGTCGTCGCGGATGCCGCCGGACAGCTCCACCTTGATGTCCATGGCCTTGGTGACCTCGGCGATCAGGTCGCGGTTGTCACCCGTGCCGAACGCGGCGTCCAGGTCGACCAGGTGGAGCCACTCGGCACCGGAGCGCTGCCACGCGAGGGCGGCCTCCAGGGGGGAGCCGTACGACGTCTCGGTCCCGGACTCGCCGTGCACGAGGCGAACGGCCTGGCCGTCGCGGACGTCGACGGCGGGGAGGAGTTCGAGCTTGGCCATGGTCTACAGGGTTCCGATCCAGTTGGTGAGGAGCTGGGCTCCGGCGTCGCCGGACTTCTCGGGGTGGAACTGGGTGGCCCACAGGGCGCCGTTCTCCACGGCGGCCACGAAGGGCTTGCCGTGCGTCGACCAGGTCACCATGGGGGTGCGTAGTAGCGGGTTGTTCGTCTCCAGGGCCCAGTCGTGGACGGCGTAGGAGTGCACGAAGTAGAAGCGGGCGTCGGCGTCCAGGCCGGCGAACAGCTCGGAGCCGGGCGCCGCCTCGACGGTGTTCCAGCCCATGTGGGGCACGACCTCGGCCTCCAGCGGCTCGACCGAGCCGGGCCACTCGTCGAGGCCCTCGGTCTCGACGCCGTGCTCGATGCCCCGCGCGAACAGGATCTGCATTCCGACGCAGATGCCCATCACCGGGCGCCCGCCGGAGAGCCGGCGGTCGACGATCCAGTCGCCGCGGGCCTCGCGCAGACCCTTCATGCAGGCGGCGAAGGCGCCGACGCCCGGCACCAGCAGGCCGTCCGCGTTCATGGCCCTGTCGAAGTCGCGGGTCAGCTCGACGTCGGCCCCCGCGCGCGCGAGGGCACGCTCGGCGGAACGGACGTTGCCGAAGCCGTAGTCGAAGACGACGACCTTCTTCGAAGCAGCGCTCAATTCCACACCTCCAGCCGCAGGACGCCGGCGACGAGACAAAATGCCGCCGCGATCGACAGCAGCACGATGAGACTCCTCGGCATCTGCTGCTTGACGAAGGAGACGATGCCGCCGACGAAGAAGAGGCCGACGACGATCAGGATGGTGGAGAGTCCGTTCATGGCTTTACAGCGCACCCTTCGTGGAGGGAAGGATGCCCGTCGCGCGCGGGTCCCGCTCGCTTGCGTACCTGAGCGCCCGCGCGAGCGCCTTGAACTGGCACTCCACGATGTGGTGCGCGTTGCGCCCGTAGGGCACGTGCACGTGCAGCGCGATCTGCGCCTGGGCGACGAAGGACTCCAGGATGTGCCGGGTCATCGTCGTGTCGTACTCGCCGATCATCGGCGCCATGTTCTCGGGCTCGGTGTGCACCAGGTACGGCCGGCCGGACAGGTCCACCGTGACCTGGGCGAGGGACTCGTCGAGCGGGACCGTACAGTTGCCGAATCGATAAATCCCCACCTTGTCGCCGAGCGCCTGCTTGAAGGCGGCTCCGAGCGCGAGGGCGGTGTCCTCGATGGTGTGGTGGGAGTCGATGTGCAGGTCGCCGTCGGTCTTCACGGTCAGGTCGAACAGACCGTGCCGGCCGAGCTGGTCGAGCATGTGGTCGTAGAAGCCGACGCCGGTCGCGATGTCGGTCCTCCCGGTGCCGTCGAGATCGATCTCGACCAGGACCGAGGTCTCCTTGGTGGCGCGCTCCACGCGCCCGACGCGGCTCATGCGTCCAACTCCTTCGGGGGTGTGGGGGTGTCCCCCACAAAACACAGCAGGTC
The DNA here is from genome assembly GCF_042889305.1 of Streptomyces sp. NPDC002619. Lineage (NCBI taxonomy): Bacteria > Bacillati > Actinomycetota > Actinomycetes > Kitasatosporales > Streptomycetaceae > Streptomyces > Streptomyces sp. NPDC002619. The sequence goes on from NZ_JBIAQV010000005.1 coordinate 188,558, forward strand.
ACGTACGGCGTCCAGGAACGCGTCGTTCTCGTCGGGGGTTCCGGCGGACACCCGCAGCCACCCCGGTACGCCGAGGTCCCGGACCAGGACGCCCCGGTCGAGGATCCTCTGCCAGGCGGTGTGCGCGTCCTCGAACCGGCCGAACTGCACGAAGTTCGCGTCGGATTCGGTCACGTCGTAGCCGATGGACCGCAGCTCGGCGACGAGCCGGTCGCGCTCCGCCTTCAGCTGCTCGACGTACTTCAGCAGCGTGTCGGTGTGCTCCAGGGCGGCCAGCGCGGTCGCCTGGGTGACCGCCGAGAGGTGGTACGGCAGCCGTACGAGCTGTACGGCGTCCACGACCGCCGGGTGTGCGGCGAGGTAGCCGAGGCGCAGGCCCGCCGCGCCGAACGCCTTCGACATGGTCCGCGACACGACGAGATTCGGCCGGCCGTCGAGGAGGGGCAGCAGCGAGTCGCCGTGGCTGAACTCGATGTAGGCCTCGTCCACGATCACCATCGACGGCTTGGCCGCCTGTGCGGCCTCGTACAGCGCGAGGACCGTGGCGGGCGGAACCGCGTTGCCCGTGGGGTTGTTGGGGGTGGTGATGAAGACGACGTCCGGGCGGTGCTCGGCGACGGCCCGCACCGCTGCCTCGACGTCGATGGTGAAGTCCTCGCTGCGCGTCCCGGAGATCCAGTGGGTGCCCGTGCCGCGTGCGATGAGGGAGTGCATCGAGTACGACGGCTCGAAGCCGATGGCGCTGCGGCCGGGACCGCCGAAGGTCTGCAGCAGCTGCTGGATGACCTCGTTGGAGCCGTTGGCGGCCCAGACGTTCTCCAGGCCGAGGGGGTGATGGCCGGTCCTCGTCAGGTACTTGGCCAGCTCGGTCCGCAGCTGGATCGCGTCCCGGTCGGGGTAGCGGTTCAGGTTCCGGGCGGCCTCGCGCACCCGCTCCGCGATCCGCTCGACGAGGGGTTCGGGCAGCGGGTAGGGGTTCTCGTTCGTGTTCAGCCGCACGGGGACGTCCAACTGGGGCGCGCCGTAGGGGGACTTGCCGCGCAGCTCGTCCCGTACGGGGAGATCGTCGATCCTGATGTCGCTCACTTGCTCTCGGGCACCTTCCAGCCGAACCTCGCCTTGACCGCCGCGCCGTGCGCGGGCAGGTCCTCCGCCTCCGCAAGGGTCACCACGTGATGGGCGACTTCGGCCAGCGCGTCCTTCGTGTAGTCGACGATGTGGATGCCGCGCAGGAAGGACTGGACAGACAGGCCGGAGGAGTGGCAGGCGCAACCGCCGGTGGGCAGGACGTGGTTGGATCCGGCCGCGTAGTCGCCGAGGGAGACCGGGGCCCACGGGCCGATGAAGATCGCGCCCGCGTTCCTGACGCGGTCGGCCACGGCCGCCGCGTCCGCCGTCTGGATCTCCAGGTGCTCGGCGCCGTACGCGTCGACCACACGGAGGCCCTCCTCGACGCCGTCAACCAGCACGACCGCGGACTGCTTGCCCTTGAGCGCCGGGACGATCCGGTCGTCGACGTGCTTGGTGGCCGCGACCTGCGGCTCCAGCTCCTTCGCCACCGCGTCGGCCAGTTCGACTGAGTCGGTGACCAGCACGGCCGCCGCGAGCGGGTCGTGCTCGGCCTGGCTGATCAGGTCGGAGGCGACGTGCACCGGGTCGGCACTCTCGTCCGCGAGGATCGCGATCTCGGTGGGACCGGCCTCCGTGTCGATGCCGATCCGGCCGGTGAAATACCGCTTGGCGGCGGCGACCCAGATGTTGCCAGGGCCGGTGACCATGTTCGCGGGGGCGCAGGACTCGGTGCCGTACGCGAACATCGCGACCGCGGTGGCGCCGCCCGCCGCGTACACCTCGTCGACGCCGAGCAGGGCGCAGGCGGCGAGGATCGTCGGGTGGGGCAGGCCGCCGAAGTCGGCCTGGGGCGGGGAGGCGAGCGCGATCGACTCGACGCCGGCCTCCTGCGCGGGCACCGCGTTCATGATCACGGAGGACGGGTAGACCGAGCGTCCGCCGGGTGCGTACAGGCCGACCCGCTCGACCGGCACCCACTTCTCGGTGACCGACCCGCCGGGCACCACCTGGGTGGTGTGCGTCGTACGGCGCTGCTCGCGGTGGACCAGGCGGGCGCGGTGGATGGACTCCTCCAGGGCCGCGCGGACGGCGGGGTCGAGTGCCTCCAGGGCGTCGGTGAGCGCCTGGGCCGGGACGCGTACGGATTCCAGCCGTACCCCGTCGAACTTCTCCGCGAAGTCGATCAGCGCCGCGTCGCCACGATGATGCACGGCCTCGCAGATCGGACGCACCTTCTCGAGGGCGGCCTGAACGTCGAAGTCGGCTCGGGGCAGCAAGTCGCGCAGGGCGGGGCCCTCGGGGAGGGCGTCGCCGCGCAGATCGATTCGGGAGATCACAGGCTCAATTCTCTCAGACCGGGGTCGGGCGTCGTTCGCACGTATCAATGGCTGATACAGAACGTGGCCGGAAACCGGAAGATCCCCCTCACGTCCAGTGTTCCGGGCGTCACGCAGCGGGCATGCCGTTCGTACGAACGTGGGAACTGAGGAAGAAGGAAGAGCAGTGACCGAGGGGGCCGGCATCCGTACCGGGGACCTGCCGGACGACCTGACCGCGGCCGAGGCCGGGATGTGGCAGGCCTTCCGCAACGGCAGTGTGTACGACCTGAGCAGCGGGGACGCCGTCGTCGACGATCCGCACGGCGGGCACCCCTGGGTGCCCGAGCGGACGGTGCGGGCCCGGATAGTGTGCTGGCTGCTGCTCGACGGACCGCACCCGCTCTCGGGCCGGGTGGCCTCGCTGAAGCTGGTCGGCGTGCAGATCAGCGGCACCCTGGACCTGGCGGGCGGCACGATCACGCCGTATGTCGAGATGAAGGACTGCCGCTTCGAACGCGACGTCCTGCTGCCGGAGGCCCGGTTCACAACCGCACGGCTGGTGAACTGCTCGGTGCCGCGCCTGGAGGCCGCCCGGGTGCACACCGAGGGCGATCTGCATCTGCCGCGCTGCCGCTTCCACAACGGGATCCGGCTGACCGACGCGCACATCGGCACGGACCTGATGCTCAACCAGGCGATCGTGTACCGGGACCGCACCGGCCGCTCGATAGCCGGGGACGGCATGACCGTCGGCCAGGACCTGCAGGCCGAGATGCTGGAGTCGCACGGCGAGCTGAGTCTGCGCAGCGCCAAGGTCGGTGTCTCGCTGAGCCTGCGCGGCGCGCGGCTGGTCAACCCGTACACCCGGCTCGCCCTGAACGCGCCCCAGCTGACCGTCGAGCGCACCCTTTACCTGAGCCCGGCCGGGGTGGGCAGCCCACTGCTGAGCGGCACGACGCCCGCGCGCGGGACGCGCATCCAGCGCTTCGAGTGCGAGGGCGGGGTGCGACTGGACGACGGACGGTTCGGGGACTCGGTCGACCTGGAGCGGGCGCGGTTCATCTTCACCGACGACCAGGAGCTGTCGCTGCGCCGGGTGCAGACACCCGAGCTGCGATTCCTCGGGGAGCGGCCGCAGCGCGGCAAAGTGGTGCTGTCGGGCGCGCGGGTCGCCAACCTCGTGGACCGGGCGGGGAGTTGGCCGGAGCCGGGCAATCTGCACATGGGTGGTTTCGCGTACGAGAGCCTGGTGCCGCAGGGGCCGTTCCCGCTGAACCGGCGCCTGGAGTGGGTGGCGGCGGCCACCCCCGAGTACAACCCGGAGCCGTACGAGCGGCTGGCCACCGTGCTGCGCGGTGCCGGGGAGGACGAGGACGCGCGCGAGGTGCTGCTCGCCAAGCAGCGCCGGCGCCGCGAGACGCTGCCGCTGGCCGCGAAGCTGTGGGGGTACGCGCAGGACTGGACGGTCGCCTACGGCTACCGGCCAGGTAGGGCCGCGGTGTGGATGGCGGTGCTGTGGGCGGCGAGCGCCCTCGCCTTCGCGCACGCGGACCATCCGCCGGTGAACCCTGGCGGGCATCAGACGTGGAGCCCAGCCCTGTTCGCGCTCGACCTGCTGCTGCCGGTCATCGATCTGGGCCAGGTGGACCAGTGGCAGCTGCGCGGCGGCTGGCAGTGGCTGGCCGCGGCGCTGATCCTGCTGGGCTGGATCCTGGCGACGACGGTGGCGGCGGGGGCCACGCGGCTGCTGCGGCGGGGGTAGAGCGGTGGGAGGGGCTTGAGTCTCGGGTATGCCTGACAGGCGCCTGACAGGTGCCGACAGTTGAGGAACAGTCACCTTTTACCCCCCTTTGACCATCGACCGTACAACCTTCCACAAGTTGCCCCGACCCTCTGGCGCGTCCCCGACCTGCGGTCTTTCAATGGTCGACACCATGGCTCTGTTGCGCGCGCTGCTCCGTTCCCTACGGAGGACACGACTCCCCTCGCGCCCCGCCGGATGGCCGGCCGACGACGAGGTACTGCTCGACGCGCCCGACGAGCGCCTCTCACCGGCGCTGGTCGCGGCCGGCCGCGGGGAGTACGAGCCCGCCGCCAAGCTGCTGGCCACCACCCGCGACGCCGCCGAGTGGGAGGACCGCGACCGGTATCTGCTGCGGCTCGCCGTCTTCGCCCGCTCCCGCCCCGACTGGGTCGAGGAGTGGCGCGAGGCCGCGCCCGACGACCCCGGCGTCCTCCTGCTGCTCGCCCAGCTCGCCCTGGACCGCGGCTGGGCGTCCCCGGCCCGCGCCGAACTGCTCGCCGGGACGCGCCCGCTGATCACCGCCGCGGCCGATGCCGACCCTCGCGACCCGGTCCCCTGGCGCATCGCGCTGGACCACGCGCGCGGCACCGGCGCGGGCCACCCGGAGTTCGAACGCCTGTGGGCGGAGGCGGTGCGCCGCTCCCCCCACCACTACGGCTGCCATGTGGCTGCCCTGCGCCATCTGTCCGCGACCTCGCGCGGCTCCCACAACGAGTGCTTCGACTTCGCCGAGTCGGCCGCCCAGGACGCACCGCCCGGCGCGCTGGTCCAGGCGCTCCCGGTCCGCGCGGCCTTCGCCGGTCTGGCCCGGGGCACCGACGTGGCCGCGTGGCGGCTGGACGCGGCGGCCGACCGGGCGATCGCGCTGTCCGCGCGTTTCCCGTTCGCGGACCCGTGGCCGGCCGAGGTGCGCAACCTGCTGGCGTACGTCCTGGTGTCCCTGGGCCGCCGAAGCGACGCGCTCGAACAGCTGCGCCTGATCGGCCCGTACGTCACGTCCTTCCCCTGGGACCGGGAGTCCGACGATCCACTGGGCCACTTCCTGCGACTGCGCGAGGAGCTCGCGGCGGCGCCGGATCCCGGACTGATCCCGTCCCCGAGACGTCCACGGAACGAGGACGGCGGACATGTTCCCGCCGGTGACCATTAGGCTGTGACGCCGTGACCACCGCCCGTCTCCCCCTCTTCCCGCTGAACTCGGTGCTCTTCCCGGGGTTGGTGCTCCCTCTGAACATCTTCGAGGAGCGCTATCGCGCCATGATGCGCGAACTGCTGAAGTCCCCCGAGGACGAACCGCGCCGGTTCGCCGTCGTGGCCATCCGCGACGGCCACGAGGTGGCGCCGACCGCACCGGGCATGCCGGACCCCACGGCCCAGCCCGAGCGCGGCCCGGCGGCGGGCTTCGGCGCCGACCCCGTACGGGCGTTCCACGGGGTGGGCTGTATCGCCGACGCCGCGACGATCCGGGAGCGGGCAGGCGGCACCTTCGAGGTGCTGGCGACCGGTACGACCCGGGTGCGGCTGCTGTCGGTGGACGCGTCGGGTCCGTTCCTGACGGCGGAGCTGGAGGAGCTGCCTGAGGATCCGGGCGACGAGGCGGGCGCGCTGGCCGAGGGGGTGCTGCGGGCGTTCCGCCAGTACCAGAAGCGGCTGGCCGGAGCTCGTGAGCGCTCCCTGTCGACGGGGTCGGACCTCCCCGACGAACCGTCGGTGGTCTCCTACCTCGTGGCCGCGGCGATGATGCTGGACGTCCCGACGAAGCAGCGTCTGCTGCAGGCCCCCGACACCGCGTCGCGCCTGCGGGACGAGCTGAAACTCCTTCGCGCGGAGACGGCGATCATCCGTAACCTGCCGTCCTTGCCGGCGTCGGAACTGACGCGCGGCCCGACGAGCCTCAACTGAGACCGGAACATCCACGTGGCGAAGAAGTCGAAGAAGCAGCAGCCGGGAGGCACGCCGGCGACGGTGGCCCTGACGGCGGCGGGCGTGGACTACACGGTCCACGCGTACGAGCACGACCCCGCCCACCCCTCCTACGGCGAGGAGGCGGCCGAGGCGATGGGCGTCTCGCCGGACCGGGTGTTCAAGACGCTGGTTGCGGACGTCGACGGCGCGCTGACGGTGGCGGTGGTCCCGGTCGCGGGCACCCTGGACCTCAAGGCCCTGGCGTCGGCGGTGGGCGGCAAGCGAGCGGCGATGGCCGACCCGGCGCTGGCGGAACGCACGACGGGCTATGTCCGAGGCGGCATCTCCCCCCTGGGCCAGCGCAAAAAACTCCCCACGGTCCTCGACGACTCGGCCTCGTCCCACACCACGATCTGCGTCTCGGCGGGCCGCCGCGGCTTGGAGGTGGAACTCTCCCCCACGACCCTGGCGACGCTCACAAACGCGGTCCTCGCCCCGATCGGCCGTGCGTGACCTCTCGACATGCGTGCGTTCCTCGGTTAATGACAAGGGGCATGTCGAAGAAAACGAGGAAACGCAAGTGGCGCGTCAAGAAGGGGCACGCCAACCACGGCAGGAGGCCTGCGTAGGCCGACTCAGCCCGTCCGGCGTTTGAGGACGAGGACGTTCAGGCCGAAGCGGGGGTCTGGGGGCGGCAGCCCCAGAGACCGCACCGCAGTCCAGCCGCCCTACGCCGGAGGCACCCCGTAAGGGCCGTCCCCATACGGCTCCGGGTCCCGGGGGCCGAACAGCGCCGTGAGCCCCAGGTGGACCAGCAGCGCGCCCAGCGGCCAGGCCAGCAGTGCGCCCCACGCCCCCAGCTTCAGCGGCGCCGAGAACGTCACGCCCTTGCCGACCGACTTCGCGTGGGCGATCACGTCCTGCGGCGGCCCGAGCCACACCCCGAGCCGCCACGCCAGCAGCGAGCCCAGCAGCCCGCCGAGGCCCAGCCCCACCACCAGCGGCACACCACCGCGCCGCCGCAGCAGGAAGACGACAGCCGCGCTGACCGCACCGAAGGCCAGGGCCAGCAGAGCAAACGTTCCGTCCACCCCGATCGCCTGCTCCCCCTCGGTGTCCTTGAGGTAGACGACCCAGCCCTTGTCCACCTGGTCCCCGACCAGCGGAACGTGCGGTGCCAGCCACACCCACAGCAGCCCGAGCAGCACCCCGCCGAGCGCCACCGCCGCCGTGATCACGGCGGCCTCCCGCACTTCGGTCTTCATCCCGGGACCGTCCTGTTCGTACTCGCCCCCGACCGCAGGCGGCGGCACCTGCCAGGCCTGGTGCGGGGACTGGTCGTGCGGCGGCGGAGGCGGTGTCAACGGTGCGGTCACCCTGACATCGTGCCAGGTCGGCCTGTGTGGCGCGTCATCGGACGGCAGCCCGGCGGTACGCCCACGTCGCCACGGCCAGCGACAGCACCCCGACCCCGGCGCACACACCCAGGTCAGCGGCGACGAATGCCCAGTCGGGATGCGCGCCGAAGGTCCGCGCGTACGCCTCGACGCCGTAGGTCGACGGCAGCAGGTCCCGCGCCAGGCGCACCAGCTCGGGCATCCGGTCGGGCGGCAGTACACCGAGCAGCAGCGCCGCCGACATGCCCAACTGCCCGAGCAGCGTGGCCAGTTCCGGGCGCGGGGCGAGCAGTCCGAAGGCCGCGCCGAGTCCGGAGAGCGCGGCGCCGGCGAGCGGGATCACCGCGAGGAGGATCCACAGGTTGCCGAGGGGCAGCCCGAACAGCACACACCCGAAGACGGCCGTCACCAGCGTCCCGGGCACGGTGAAGGAGGCGTACGCTCCCGCCGCCCCCAGCACCACCGCCGCGGGCGGCACCGGCAGTGTCGCGTAGTGGTCGAGCCCGCCGCTGGCCCGCAGCTGCCCGAAGTACTGGGCAAGCAGGTTCAGGGCGACGTAGGCGACGACCACGACCGACGACCCGGCCACCACGGACTGGGCCTCGCCGCGGGTGTCCACCACCCCGCGCATCATGATCATGATGCCGACAGACTGGAAGGTCGCGACGAACAGCAGGGGGATCCGCGCCACCCGGGCCCGGGACAGCTGCGCCCGGTAGACGGCCACCAGCGACGGCCACAGCCGCGCGCGCGGCGCGAGCACGGCCGCGCCCCGGACCGTGTCCTCCACGGCCAGGGCACCGCCCGGCGCAACCTCGACGGGTACGACACTCACGTGGCGCTGCTCCTCTTCCCTACGGCAGTAGAGCCGTCCCGTACCGACCATACGGACACGACGGCCCCCGCGCTCACGCCGATGGTGCTCATGCCTTCACCAGCCCCTGCCGCGCCGCCCCGCCCAGTGCCAGGTACACGTCCTCCAGACTGGGCGTGGCCAGTGTGAAGTCGTCCAGGGCGGCGAACGCGGCCCCGCCGGTCACCGTGGCGACGACCGCGCGGGCCTCCTCGGGCGCGAGCCGCAGCGTCCAGCGGCGACCGGACTCGAGCGCCCGCTCCCGCAGCACGGCGACCTCGGGCACCTCCAGCGGCGCCCGCTCCCGCCACACCAGCTCGACCCGCACCTCGTCGGCCACCCGCTCCTTGAGCCCGGCGGGCGTGTCGCAGGCGATGACCCGGCCCTGGTCGAGGACAGCGACGCGGTCGAGGACCGTCTCGGCCTCGATGACGTTGTGGGTGACCAGCAGCACGGTCGTACCGTGTTCCGCCCGCCGCCGGTCGACGGCCGCCCACACCGCGCGCCGGGCCACCGGATCCATGCCGGTGGTCGGCTCGTCGAGCACGAGCAGCGGTCGCTCCCCCACGAGGGCCGCGGCGAAGCAGGCCAGCCGCCGCTGTCCGCCGGACAGTTTCTTCAGCGCGCGCCCGGCTATCGGTGTGAGGCCAAGTTCGTCGAGTACGGCGTCCCGCTCGGCCCGCGCCTGCCGTACCTCCAGGCCGCGCAGCCGTCCGGTGGTCTCGGCGGCGAGGGACACGGTCAGTTCGTCGAGGGCGGTGGACTCCTGGCCGAGGTAGGCGAGGATCCGGGAGGCCCGCTCGGGATGCCGCACGATGTCGTGGCCGAGGATCTCGACGCTGCCGTGGTCCGGCCGCAGCAGCCCGGTGAGCTGCCGTACGAGGGTGGACTTGCCGGCGCCGTTCGGCCCGAGCAGCCCGAAGATCTCCCCGCGCCGTACATCCAGCTCGACCTCGTCGGTGGCCCGCACCTCGGGCGCCGGCAGTACCCCGCGCCGCGCGCGCACGGCCGGGTAGGTCTTGGTCAGCCCGCGCACGGCGCACACGACGTCACCCTGATGCCGAAGTGCCTGTCCCGCGCGCGTACTCACAAAGGACGAGCCTACGGGGTCCGGGACCCCCGCTCGCCCTTGGGTCCTCCGGTGGGGCTCACTCACCGGCGGGGGCGTGCTCCGCCGCGGTCCGCACGTCGATCTCCCGCCAGAACCCCGCCCGGATGGCGTAGCGGTCGTGCTCGTCGATCTGGTCGTCCTTGTGGGCGAGGAGCCCGAAGCGGGCGGCGTATCTGAGCAGCTCGCCGTCGATGCGGTGCGGGATGCGCGGGTACATGCCGGAGAGCTTCTGCAGATGGCTCTGGTCGCCGAGCCGGGCCATCCAGCGTCGGGCGAAGACCTGTCCCACCTCGTACGGGTCGCCGCCGACCGTCGTGATGTCCTCCTCCCGGTCCGCCCACCGCTGCTCGGCCGTGGTCACCTGGGCCAGCGTCGGCATGGAGGCGATGTCGGGGGACTCGGCGGCGACGCCCGGCCGGTCGACCCAGCCCTTGTCCGAGGACCAGCGCAGGGTCGCGTTCGCCGGGGGCTGGGCCGCATGCGCGCCGGGGGCACGCAGCGCGGCGAGGTCCTTGGGGGTGGGCACGCCCTTGGGCGCGGGCACCCGCTCCTGGGTCCCGTTCTCGGACGCGGCGGCCGCGGGCGTGTGCTCGACCTCCTCGGCGGGCCGCTCGGCAGCCGCGGCGAGCGCGGAGTCGGGCAGCGGCGCCGAGAGGATCGCGGCGATCTCGGGCCGGGGCGCGGGCGGAGGCGCGCAGATCCCGCCGAGTTCCTTCGCGCGTACGGCCTTCGTGATCCACGCGCGGTCGAGGACGCGCCGTTCGTCGGCCTCGGCGACCAGGTCCTCGGACTGGTTGTAGTCCCCGTCAGCGGCCTGTACGGCCCACAGGTGGACGGCGACACCGTGCTCCTTGGCCGCCATCATGCCGGGCAGCAGATCGCCGTCGCCGGTGACGAGGACGACGTCTGAGCAGGCGCGGTTGCGGGCGAGTTCAGTGAGCTCGGCGTGCATCGCCGCGTCCACGCCCTTCTGGGCCCAGCGTCCGTCGCTGCGGGTCAGGGCGCCGAGCCGGACGGTGACCCGGGGCATCACGCGCAGCCGGCGATGCTCGGGCTGGGGGACGCGGTCGGGTGCGCCGTCGAACCAGTAGATGCGCAGCAGCGGCCGCTCCGTGTCGGCCTCGGCGAGCTCGCGCAACCCCTGGATGAGCGCGGTGTGGTCCACGGTGATGCGGGAGCGGGAGGAATCGCCGGCGAGGAGGCTGGCGGCGGCTCCCAGCAGATACCCAGCGTCCACCAGGACGATGCAGCGGTCCACGCGACTCACCCTCTTCCCGGGAGGATTGCTTCAGGCTGTCCTTCGAGTCTGCCCGACCACGCGGGGGTTAACGGCCCGAACTCGATCTTCGGCGTGGCGTTTCGGGCCGCCGCTCCCCGACATACCCTGTCACACACGGTAATTATCCGAAATGCGTCTCCTGTCAGCCTATGTGAATCTGATGGCGGCCCTGGCCCCTAGATCCCCCACAGGAGGCAGATCACCATGGCCAAGAACAAGAACCGCAAGCAGGGCGGCCCGCAGAACCGCGCCTCGCAGGCCGAGCAGGCACAGCAGCAGGCGCAGCGGACGTCGACGGAGTCCCACGAGTCTCCCGCGGCGCACATCCAGGGCAGCCCTGCCGATGTTGCCCGTAAGCAGAAGAAGAGCTTCGGCCACAACTGAACAAGCCCAGGCACATACAAGGGGCGCACCCGCAAAGGGTGCGCCCCTTGGCGCTGTCTCTCAGCCCGCCAGGCAGGACGGGCCGAGCAGTACCTTCAAATCGCCGAACAGGGCCGGGTCCGGCTTCACGCGGTGGCGGTCGAGGCGGAGCACCGTGGTCTTGCGCGGGCCCTGGAGCTTGATACGGACCTCGCTGTCGCCCTTGTGATGACTGAGGATCTCGCCTAGGCGGCTGACCATCGGCGGAGTGACCCGCGTGGCCGGGATGGTGAGGATCACGGGCGCGTTGGTGCCCGCGTTGGACAGGTCGGGGACCATCAGCTCCATGGCGACCAGACGCGGCACGTCCTCGCGCTTGTCGAGGCGGCCCTTGACGAACACCACGGCGTCCTCGACGAGTTGGGTCGACACGAGCTGGTACGTCGCCGGGAAGAACATGCACTCGATGGAGCCCGCGAGGTCCTCCACCGTGGCGATCGCCCAGGCATTGCCCTGCTTGGTCATCTTGCGCTGCAGGCCCGAGATGATGCCGCCGATGGTCACGACCGCGCCGTCCGCGTGCTCGCCGCCGGTGAGCTGGGCGATACCCGCGTCGGCCTTGTCGGACAACACGTGCTCCAGGCCGAAGAGCGGGTGGTCGGAGACGTACAGACCGAGCATCTCCCGCTCCTGGGCGAGGAGATAGGTCTTGTCCCACTCGTCGGTCGTGAACTCCACGTCCAGTCCGAAGCCGGGTTCGCTGCTCTGCTCCTCGCCCATGCCGCCGAAGAGGTCGAACTGCCCCTCGGCCTCCTTGCGCTTGACCGCGACCACGTTGTCGATCATCGGCTCGTACTGCGCGGTGAGGCCCTTGCGGGTGTGGCCCATGGTGTCGAAGGCCCCGGCCTTGATCAGGGACTCCGTGGTGCGCTTGTTGCAGGCGACCGCCTCGACCTTGTCGAGGTAGTCGGGGAACGAGGCGTACTTCCCCTTGGCCTTGCGGGACTTGATGATCGACTCGACCACGTTCGTGCCGACGTTACGGACGGCTTCGAGCCCGAAGAGGATCACGTCGTCGCCCTGGGCGGCGAAGTTGTGCACCGACTCGTTGACGTTCGGCGGGAGCACCTTGATGCCCATGCGGCGGCACTCGTTGAGATAGATCGCCGACTTGTCCTTGTCGTCCTTGACCGAGGTCAGGAGCGCGGCCATGTACTCGGCCGGGTAGTTCGCCTTGAGGTAGGCCGTCCAGTACGACACCAGGCCGTACGCCGCGGAGTGCGCCTTGTTGAACGCGTAGCCGGCGAAGGGGACCAGAACGTCCCACAGAGCCTGGATGGCCTGGTCGCTGTAGCCGTTCTTCTGGGCGCCGGCCTGGAAGATGGTGAAGTTCTTGGCCAGTTCGTCGGGCTTCTTCTTGCCCATGACGCGGCGCAGGATGTCGGCCTCGCCGAGCGAGTAGCCGGCGATGATCTGGGCGGCCTTCTGCACCTGCTCCTGGTAGACGATCAGGCCGTAGGTGACGGCCAGGACCTCTTCCAGAGGCTCCTCCAACTCCTTGTGGATCGGCGTGATCTCCTGGAGCTTGTTCTTGCGGAGCGCGTAGTTCGTGTGCGAGTCCATGCCCATCGGGCCGGGACGGTAGAGCGCGGAGACGGCGGAGATGTCTTCGAAGTTGTCGGGCTTCATCAGGCGCAGCAGCGAACGCATGGGGCCGCCGTCGAACTGGAAGACGCCAAGGGTGTCGCCGCGCTGGAGCAGTTCGAAGGTCGTCGGATCGTCGAGCGGGAGGCTCAGCAGATCGATGTCGAGGCCCTTGTTGGACTTCACCATCTTGACGGCGTCGTCCATGATCGTCAGGTTGCGCAGGCCGAGGAAGTCCATCTTCAGCAGGCCGAGCGACTCACAGCTCGGGTAGTCCCACTGCGTGATGGTCACGCCGTCGGTGTGCCGCACCCAGATCGGGGCGTGGTCGACGATGGGCTCGCTGGACATGATCACGCCGGCGGCGTGCACGCCCATCTGCCGAACCAGGCCCTCGACGCCCTTGGCGGTGTCGATGACCTTCTTCACATCCGGTTCGTTCTCGTACATCCCGCGGATCTCGCCTGCCTCGCCGTAGCGGGGGTGCGAGGGGTTGGTGATGCCGTCGAGGTCGATGCCCTTGCCGAGGACGTCGGCGGGCATCGCCTTGGTGAGCCGGTCGCCCATGGCGTACGGGTAACCCAGCACGCGCGCGGAGTCCTTGATCGCGTTCTTGGCCTTGATCTTGCCGTAGGTGCCGATCATGGCGACCTTGTCCGCGCCGTACTTCTCCGTCACGTACCTGATGACCTCGACGCGCCTGCGCTCGTCGAAGTCGATGTCGACGTCGGGCATGGAGACGCGCTCGGGGTTGAGGAACCGCTCGAAGATCAGGCCGTGCGGGATGGGGTCGAGGTCGGTGATGCCCATGGCGTACGCGACGATCGAGCCGGCCGCGGAGCCTCGGCCGGGGCCGACCGCGATGCCGTTGTTCTTGGCCCACATGATGAAGTCGGCGACGACGAGGAAGTAGCCCGGGAACCCCATCTGGATGATGACGTCCATCTCGTACTCGGCCTGCTTCTGGCGGTCGTCCGGGACGCCGCCGGGGAAGCGGCGCTCCATGCCGCGGCGCACCTCCTCCTTGAACCAGGTGACCTCGGTGAAGCCCTCGGGGATGTCGAACTTCGGCATCAGGTTCTTCGCCTCGAACATGCCGGTGGTGTCGACCATCTCGGCGACGAGGAGCGTGTTGGCGCAGCCCTCCTGCCAGGCGTCCGAGGCGTCGATGGCGTACATCTCGTCCGTGGACTTCAGGTAGTAGCCGGTGCCGTCGAACTTGAGGCGGTTCGTGTCGGAGAGGTTCTTGCCGGTCTGGATGCACATGAGGGCGTCGTGCGCGGTCGCCTCGTGCGCGTACGTGTAGTGCGAGTCGTTCGTGACCAGCGGCGGGATACCGAGCTTCTTGCCGACCCGGAGCAGGTCCTCACGGACCCGGTGCTCGATGTCGATGCCGTGGTCCATCAGCTCCAGGAAGTAGCGGTCCTTGCCGAAGATGTCCTGGTAGTCGGCGGCCGCCTTCAGCGCCTCGTCGAACTGGCCGAGGCGCAGCCGGGTCTGCAGCTCGCCGGAGGGGCAGCCCGTGGAGGCGATGATCCCCTCGGACCACTGGGAGATGGACTCCTTGTCCATCCGGGGCCACTTCTGCAGCCAGCCCTCGGCGTAAGCGTCTGAGGAGAGCTTGAAGAGGTTGTGCAGGCCCGTCTTGTTCGCCGCCCACATCGTCGCGTGGGTGTAACCACCGGAACCGGAGATGTCGTCCCGCTTCTGGTGCGGCTGGCCCCACTGGATCTTGCGCTTGTTGCGCCGTGACTCGGGCGCAATGTACGCCTCGATGCCGATGATCGGGGTGATTCCGGCCTTCTTCGCGGTATGGAAGAAGTCGTACGCCCCGTGCAGGTTGCCGTGGTCGGACATGGCGATGTGCGTCATGCCCATCTCGTTGCAGGCGTTGAACATGTCCTTGAGCCGCGCGGCACCGTCCAGCAGCGAGTACTGGGTGTGGACGTGCAGGTGCGTGAAGGGCGGCTTTGACACGGTTTCGGCCTCCGAGGGAAACGGGCGTCGACGATCTTCCGACCGGCTGCGGACGGTCTGGGGGACAGGCACGAATCCTATGCCTCGGGACTGACACTCGGCGGGCACTCACGCGTACCTTCGTGCGTTGGGCACGGCAGAAACACTGTCGTACACGTCACGCACCAGGAGGCACTACGCGATGTCGGTTCCCCAGCTCAGCGACGAGCAGCGCGGCGAGGAGATCCTCGCCGTCTTCGACACCGCCTTCGGCGAGCTCCTGGCCGCCGACCCAGCCGCGTTCCGCGTGAAGTTCCGCAAGATGGCGGCCTCGGCCTTCGCCTTCTACCGGGGCACGGCGGGCCTCTTCTACCACGACCTCGAGAGCGAGAAGCGCGGCGGTCCGTACCTCGACGAGCGCACCTCGCGCGTGTGGATCCACGGCGACCTGCACGCGGAGAACTTCGGCACGTACATGGACTCCAACGGCCGGCTGATCTTCAACGTCAACGACTTCGACGAGGCGTACGTCGGCCCGTTCACCTGGGACCTCAAGCGCTTCTCCGCCTCCATCGCCCTCATCGGGTACGCGAAGGCGCTCGGCGACGAACAGATCACCGAGCTGGTGAAGGTGTACGGGGGCGCGTACCGCGAGCGGATCCACGCCCTCGCGACCGGCGCCAAGCGCGACGAGGTGCCGCCCTTCACCCTGGACACCGCCCAGGGCCCGCTCCTGGACGCGCTGCGCGACGCGCGCTCGCTGACCCGGTTCGGGCTGCTCGACTCGATGACCGAGATCCGCGACTTCGAGCGCCGCTTCGCGCCGGGCGGCGGTTCCATCGAGCTGGACGCGGCCACCCGCTACAAGGTCCTCGCGGCCTTCGACGGCTATCTGGAGACGCTCCCGGAGACCTCCCTGGCCCGCCCGGACTCATACCGCGTGAAGGACGTCGTGGGCCGCCGCGGCATCGGCATCGGTTCGGCCGGCCTGCCGTCGTACAACATCCTCCTGGAGGGCCACAGCGACGCCCTCGAGAACGACGTCGTGATCTACATCAAGCAGGCCCAGACCCCGGCCGTCTCCCGGCACATCACGGACCCGGCGATCCGCGACTACTTCCAGCACGAGGGCCACCGCACGGTGATCTCCCAGCGCGCCCTCCAGGCGCACGCGGACCCGTGGCTGGGCTGGACCGAGCTGGACGGCACGGGCCAGCTAGTCGCCGAGGTCTCGCCATACGCCGTGGACCTGGACTGGGGCGACATCGACGACCCGGAGGAGATCGCGGCCGTCGTCGCCGACCTGGGCCGGGCCACCGCCACCATGCACGCGGCCGCGGACGACACCTCCGGCGAGTCCCTTGTGCCGTTCTCCACCGAGCGGGCCATCGACGCGGCGATCGCGGCCGACGAGGACGGCTTCGCCGGCCTGCTGACGGACTTCGCGCACAGCTACGGCGCCCGCGCGCGTGCGGACCACCAGATCTTCGTCGACCTGTTCCGCAACGGCAGGATTCCGGGCCTGTAACCGCACGGACTCACAGGCACCCTTTAGGGGTCTCTTACCTGAGTACGTGACAGACTCTCCAGCGCTATGGACATATCCGGGACCCCGCTCAGAGCCGTGCGCGCGGCGCTGTTCACGGCCGTGGTCGTGACGATCGGCACCGCGTCGCACGTGCTGCTGTCCCGGGCCCCGCTGCCGCTGCCGACCGTGGCCGCGGTCGCCCTCGCCGTCTTCGCCGCGGCGTACGCGCTGGCGGGCCGCGAGCGCGGCTTCGGCCGCATCGCGGCCCTGCTCGTCCCGCTCGAACTGGCCGCCGACACGGTGTTCACCACCGGCCAGCACGCCTGTTACGGCCGGGCGGGCGGCCCGATCGCGGGTCCCCTGCGCGCGGTCGGTCTCGACCTGCTGTGCCGGGGCGGCGCCGTGGGCACCCCGCTGGCCCAGGTGACCGGCGGCCACGACCGCACCTCGGACCTGCTGGCGCACGCCGACCCGGCCGCCGCCTGGCTGCTGCTCGCCGCCCATGTCGGCGTGGGCCTCCTCGCGGCCGGCTGGCTGCGCCGCGGCGAGCGGGCGCTGGCCCAGCTGCTGCGGGCCGTCGCCGCGACCACCTTCCGCCCGCTGCTGGTGGCCGCGGCCGCGGTGGCGGTACGCCTGACTCCGGTACACCTGACTCCGGTACGCCGGCTGCCGCGCCCGGCGCCGCGTACGGCCGCCGCCCGTGACCTGATCCTCGTGCACTCCCTGGGACGGCGTGGACCGCCGCGCTCGGCCGCTCTCGCCTGAGCGACATCCGTCGCTCCGCACAGCATCTGAGCACGACCCGTCCCCCACACGTATCCCGCGTACGACATGTGCGCGTCCCACATGGAGATCACCACTATGAGCAAGCGGAACAGCCAGGCGGAGAAGACTGCGGCCCGGGAGCGGCTGCGCCTGGAACGCGAGAAGCAGGCCAAGCGCGCCAAGGTCAAGCGGCAGGTCGTCGTGGCCGCGTCGGTCGTGGCCGTCCTGGCCGCCGCGGGCGGCATAGGCTACGCCGTCGTCCAGTCCAACAAGCCCAGCTACTGGGCGGGCGTGAAGGACGACAAGGTCGTCGCGCCGGCCAACACCACGGGCACCGACGGCACCACCGTGGTCATCGGCAAGGACACCGCGAAGAAGACCCTCAAGGTCTACGAGGACCCGCGCTGCCCGATCTGCGCCCAGTTCGAGCAAACCGTCGGTTCGACCGTCAAGAAGGACATCGACGACGGCAAATTCAAGATCCAGTACATCGGCGGCACGTTCCTCGACGGCGACTCGCTGGGCAAGGGCCAGATCGGCTCGCGCGGCGAGGGCTCCAAGAACGCGATGAGCGCCATGGGCGCCGCGCTGAACGTCAGCCCCGAGGCGTTCCTCGAGTACAAGACCGCGCTGTACTCGACGAAGTACCACCCCGAGGAGACGGACGACAAGTTCAAGAGCGACGACTACCTCATCAAGGTCGCGGACACCGTCCCGGCGCTGAAGGGCAACGCCAAGTTCGAGGACGCCGTGAAGAACGGCACCTACGACGCCTGGGCGCTGGCCATGTCGAAGACCTTCGACACCAACAAGGACGGCGTGACGGGCACTCCGAGCTTCGTGATGGACGGCAAGATCCTCACCACGCCCGGCAGCCAGAACCCGCCGATGACAGTCGCGGACTTCAACTCCGTGGTGGACGCGGCCCTCAAGGCCTGAACCACCGGTCGCGGAGCGACCGCCGAATGAAGAGCGGGCGAACTTTACGAGTTCGCCCGCTCTTGTTCGTACCGGTCAGTAACCTGATCGTCCGTGACCAGTCGATACAGACCCGCTGAGGGCACCAACTCCCCCTCGCCTCGCCGCCGTACGGTCGTCAAGGCCGCGGCGGCGACCGCTGTCCTGGCCGGACCGCTGGCCGCCGCGCTCCCGGCGCGCGCCGCCGACCAGGTCCCCGCCTTCCTGCACGGTGTCGCCTCCGGCGACCCGCTGCCCGACGGCGTCCTGTTGTGGACCCGCGTGACCCCCACCGCCGAGGCCATACCCGGTTCCGGGCTCGGCCCCGACACCGAGGTGAGCTGGGTCGTCGCGAAGGACAAGGCGCTGACGAACGTCGTCGCCACGGGGTCCACCACCGCGAAGGCCGCCTCCGACCACACGGTCAAGGCCGACATCCGCGGCCTGCAGCCGGCCACCGACTACTGGTTCCGCTTCTCGGCCGGAGGCACCAACTCCCCGGTGGCGCGCACCCGCACCGCGCCGGCGGCGGACGCGGCCGTGTCCGGCCTGCGCTTCGGCGTCGTGTCCTGCGCCAACTGGGAGGCCGGTTACTTCTCCGCGTACCGCCACCTCGCGGCCCGCAACGACCTCGACGCCTGGCTGCACCTCGGCGACTACATCTACGAGTACGGCACCGGCGACTACGGCACCCGCGGCACCGTCGTACGGCAGCACGCGCCCACCCACGAGATCCTCACGCTCGCCGACTACCGCACCCGGCACGGCAAGTACAAGACCGACGCGGATCTACAGGCCCTGCACGCCAAGGCGCCCGTCGTCGCGATCTGGGACGACCACGAGTTCGCCAACGACACGTGGTCGGGCGGCGCCGAGAACCACACCGAGGGCACGGAGGGCGCCTGGACTGCCCGTCAGGCCGCCGCCAAGCAGGCCTACTTCGAGTGGATGCCGGTGCGCCCCGCGATCGCGGGCACCACCTACCGCCGGCTGCGCTTCGGCAAGCTGGCCGATCTGTCCCTGCTCGACCTGCGCTCCTTCCGCTCGCAGCAGGTGTCCACGGGCAGCGGTTCGGTGGACGACCCGAACCGTACGATCACCGGTCGCGCCCAACTCGACTGGCTGAAGGCCGGGTTGAAGGCGTCCGACACCACCTGGCGCCTCGTCGGCAACTCGGTGATGATCTCGCCGTTCGCCATCGGCTCCCTCTCCGCCGACCTGCTCAAGCCACTGGCCAAGCTGCTCGGCCTGCCGCAGGAGGGCCTGGCCATCAACACCGACCAGTGGGACGGCTACACCGACGACCGCCGTGAGCTCCTGGCCCATCTGCGCTCGAACGCCATCCGCAACACGGTGTTCCTGACCGGCGACATCCACATGGCGTGGGCCAACGACGTGCCGGTGGACGCCGGGACCTACCCGCTGTCGGCCTCGGCCGCCACGGAGTTCGTGGTGGCCTCGGTGACCTCCGACAACCTCGACGACATCGTGAAGGTCCCCGAGGGCGTGGTCTCCGCACTCGCCGCCCCGGTCATCCAGGTCGCCAACCGCCACGTCCACTGGGTCGACACGGACCGCCACGGCTACGGCGTCCTGGACATCACCGCCGACCGCGCGCAGATGGACTACTACGTCCTGTCCGACCGCACGAAGGCAGACGCGACCTCGTCCTGGGCGCGTTCGTACCGCACCCGCACCGGCACGCAGAAGGTCGAGCGGACGTACGACCCGGTGTAACCTCCGGGCGCCGGAACGGAGACCGGCGACCTAGAGGGTCTCCAGGAAGCCGAGCGCCACCCGCCAGGTGGCCTCGGCGGCTTCCTCGTCGTAGTCCGGCAGGCCGGGGTCGGTGTAGAGGTGGCCGGCCCCGGCGTACCGGTACACCTCCACGTCGGCCCCCGCCCTGCCCATCTGCAGATACCAGGCGCTCAGCCAGTCGTCCGTCTCGAACGGGTCCGGCTCGGCCACGTGCAGCTGGACCGGCAACTCGTCCACGGAGACGTTCGGTGCGATGTCCGACGTGCCGTGCAGGAGCAGCAGCCCGCGCGCCTTGTCGTCGCCCAGGGCCAGGGTCTGCGCGACGGAGGCGCCCAGCGAGAACCCCGAGTACACCAGCCCCCGTTCCGAGTAGGGCGTCGCCGCCAGGACAGCCCGCTTCAGCAACTCGTCCTTGCCGATCTCCTCCTTGAGGGCCATGCCCTCCTCGACCGTCTCGAACGTGCGCCCCTCGAAGAGGTCCGGCGTCCACACCTCGTGCCCGGCGCCGCGCAACCGGTCCGCGGCGTCCCGTACTGCGGGCCTGAGGCCATAGGTCGAGTGAAAGAGCATGATGTTCATGAGGCCATGGTGCCAGCCGCCCCGTGCCCGTTACGTTCTCAGGCATGGAGAACGTACTCCGCCCGTTGATCGTCGTCGGCGGCGCCGTCGTCCTCACCCTGCTGATCGGCTGGGTCACGGACTTGCTGCTGCGCAAGGCCGACGGACGCCACCGCGAGACTCCCCTGTGGGGCCTGTTGCGCCGCGCCCGGATCCCCTACCAGCTGGTGCTGTGCGCGGCACTGCTCAGAGGCTCCTACGACCAGGCGGCGCTGCTGGAGCAGCACCGGGTCGGTGTCGGCCGGATCCTGACCCTGGTGCTGATCGGCTCCGTGGCCTGGCTGGTGATCCAGATCGCGGCGGCGGTCGTCGAGACGTCGTACACCCGTTACGCCCGCGCCCACCGCGACGCCGCCCGGGTTCGTCGCGTCCGCACACAGGTGTCGCTGATCATGCGCGTGGTGGCCGCGGTCGTCGGTGTGGTGGCCGTGGCCGCGATGCTGCTGACGTTCCCGGCGATGCGCGCGGCCGGCGCCTCCCTGCTGGCCTCGGCAGGCATCCTGGGCATCGTCGCCGGTGTCGCCGCCCAGTCCACGCTGGCCAACCTGTTCGCCGGACTGCAGATAGCCTTCGGTGACATGGTGCGACTGGGCGACACGGTGGTGGTGGACGGCGAGTGGGGCACCGTCGAGGAGATCACCCTGACGTTCCTGACCGTACGGACCTGGGACGAGCGCCGGATCACGATGCCCGTGTCGTACTTCACCTCCAAACCCTTCGAGAACTGGTCCCGCGGCACCGCTCAGATGACCGGTGTCGTCTACTGGCACGTCGACCACACCGCGCCCGTCGAGGCGATGCGCGAGAAACTGCGGGAGATCCTGCGCGAGTGCCCGGCGTGGGACGGCCGCGAACAGGGCCTGGTCGTCACCGACTCGACCCCCACCACCATGCAGGTACGGGCCATGATGACCGCGAAAGACGCAGACGACGTGTGGACGGTCCGGGTCGCCGTCCGCGAGCGGATGATCCGCTGGCTGATCGAGGAGCACCCTTACGCCCTGCCCCGCGTCAACACGGCGGACGCCGTCCGCCCACCGCTCGGCGGCTGACCTCGCCTTCCCTCAACGGCCGTGCTCCGCACCTCCGTTGACCTGGACGACCTGCGAGGTGATGTGCCCGGCGCCCGGCGACGCCAGCCAGTGCAGGGTGGCCGCGACGTCCCCGGGCCGGCCGGCACGACCGGTCGGAGTCTCGGCTATGAGCCGTTCCCGCCTCGCCTCGTCCATGGCGTCGCCGAAGAACTCCGTGTCCTCGACGTACCCCGGCGCGACCACGTTCACGGTGATCCCATGCGGCCCCAACTCCCGGGCCAGATCATGGGCGTAGGGATGCAGGGCGGCCTTGGCGGCGCCGTACGCCCCGCTGCCCGAGCCCCGGTAGGCGGCGATGGAGCTGATGAACAGCACCCGCCCACCCGGTTCGGCCAGCCGCCGCTTCAGTGCCTCTGTGAGCAGGGCCGCGGTCAGGGTGTTGATCCTGAAGTTGACGGTCCACTGGTGCGCGACGGCATCGAGCGGATCGTCGCTCTCGGCCGGAGCCTCGAGGATCCCGTTGCCCCCGGCACCGTGCACCAGCACGTCCACGGTCCCGAACTCCTCGGCGACGAACCGGGCCACCCCTCTCACAGCCGCCGGATCACTGAGATCGGCGGCATAGGTGAGCGCCCCGCTCACCCCTGCTTTCTCCAGCACCTCCGCCCGTCGCCCGAGCAACAGCACCCGGTCCCCGTCCTCCGCGAAGACCTGCGCAGCCGCAAGCCCGATCCCCGTACCGCCACCACTGATCACAATGTTGCGAGCCATGATCCGAGAGTACGAGCGCCAAGACGATGGGGCCTCCGGATATCCACAGCGGCCACATGCTTATATGACCGCCACCGCACTGGTGCCGCGCAAGGCGCGAACGCTCACGGAATCCGGCAGCCCGCAAGGGAGAGCCGCCGACGGCGCCGCTGCCCCACGGGAAACGCCCACCTGCCGGCCAACCAGAAACGGGCGGTGCGCGGGTGGGAAATCATCGAAGACTACGCACGTCAAGATGCCGAAGCACCCGGTCCACGATCTCCGGATCCGCCCCGGGTTCACTCCGCGCCGCCAGCACCTCGTGCCGCGCAGCGCTGAGCAGCTCCCCCTCAATCCGCCGCACGCGCCGCAACCGCCGCAACCGCTGGTGCTGCGCCTCCCGCCGCTCCTTCCCCCCGACGTCCGGACTGATCCGCACCCCGATCTCGAAGGCCCGCCGCAACATCTGCTCGGACAGCTCCTCCGGCAGCTCCTCGACCTCCTCGATCTCCCGCAGCCGCCGCTTCGCGGCCTTCGCCGCCCGCACCGCCAGTTGCTTCTCGAACTCCTTCTCCCGCTCGGTGTCGGCCCGCACTCCCAGCAGTTTCACCAGCCATGGCAGGGTCAGCCCCTGGAGCACCAGCGTCGTGATGATCACCCCGAACGCGATGAACACGATCTCGTCCCGGTCGGGAAACGCGGACCCGTCGTCGGTGTGCAGCGGCACGGCCAGCGCCAGCGCGACCGAGGCAACCCCGCGCATCCCGGACCACCACATGACGACGGTCTCC
The DNA here is from genome assembly GCF_042889305.1 of Streptomyces sp. NPDC002619. Taxonomy (NCBI): domain Bacteria; kingdom Bacillati; phylum Actinomycetota; class Actinomycetes; order Kitasatosporales; family Streptomycetaceae; genus Streptomyces; species Streptomyces sp. NPDC002619. The sequence continues at coordinate 211,461 of NZ_JBIAQV010000005.1, forward strand.
CGCCAGCCCATGGGGATGTCCTCGTCGTGGCCGCGCTTGGCGTGCATCCGCTTGGTGACCCAGGTGGCGGGCAGCAGCCACAGCAGGCGTACGAACACCACCACGCCCGTGATCGTGGCCGCCCAGCCGAGCATCTCGCCCCACCGCCCCGCCGCCGTACGGATCGCGTTGTGCAGTTCGAGCCCGATCAGCCCGAACGCGACGCCGGTGACGAGCGTGTCGACGATGTCCCAGAAGGTGTGCCCGACGAGCCGGGTCATCACGTCGTCGGCGCCGGTGGCGTACTCGGTGAGGAACAGCGCCGTGGTGAGCACGGCGAGCACGCCGGAGCCGTGCAGTTCCTCGGCGAGGACGTACGAGGCGTACGGCACCAGCAGCGTGAGGCCGATCTGCAGCGTCGCGTCGCCGAGCACGTCCATCAGTTTGTTCGCGCCCCAGCCGAGGATGAGCCCCACGACGACCGCGACGACCGCGGACAGCACGAGGTCCAGCCCGGCCCGCCAGGGAGAGAATGTCCCGCTGACGACCGCGGCGATCGCGACGTGGTACAGCACGATCGCCGTGACGTCGTTGAACAGCCCCTCGCCCGACAGGATCGACACCAGTCGGCGCGGCAGTCCGAGCCGCCCGGCGACGGCGGTGGCGGCGACCGGGTCGGGCGGGGCGATGAGCGCACCCAGCGCCACGGCGGCGGCGATCGGCAGCCCGGGAACGATCGTGCCGGCGACGTAGGCCACGGTGACGGTGGTGACGAAGACCAGGGCCACGGCCAGCAGGAAGATGGGCCGTCTGTTGGCCGCGAACTGCCGCCAGGACGTGCGCCGGACCGCCGCGTAGAGCAGCGGTGGCAGCAGGGCGGGCAGGATGAGCTCGGGCGGGATGTTCACGTTCGGCACGAAGTCGAGCACCGCGAGCACGATCCCGAGCAGGGTCATCAGGACCGGCGCCGGAAGCCCGAACCGGTCCCCGACCGGGACGCTCACCAGGGCCCCGAGCAGCAACACGAACAACAGAGCCAACTGATCCACGGCCGGCGCTCCGGGAGTCGACGATCACACGGCGGGGCTCAAGCCTGCCATGCCGCCCTGCTCACCGGCCGTGTAGCGCCTCCGGCTACAGAGCGCGCCGCATCGCCTGGTGCGGGATGCCCGCCTCGAGGTATTCCGGGCCGTACGCCTCGTAGCCAAGCCGCTCATAGAAGCCCAGGGCGTGCGTCTGGGCGTGCAGGTCGACCGCCGCGAGCCCACGCGCGCGTGCGGCCTCCTCGATGGCCCGCACCAGCGCGACGCCGACGCCGAGCCCGCGTGCCTCGCGCGCCACGGCGAGCCGCCCCAGCGAGCCCACCGACAGGTCGCCGCCGGTCTTCTCGGCGGCCGCCTCCGCGCCGTACAGCAGTCGGCCGGTGCCGAGCGGCACGCCGTCCGCGCGGATCGCCAGCACGTGCGCGGCCGTGGCGTCGTACGCGTCGTACTCGAGGTCCTGCGGGACGCCCTGCTCGACGACGAAGACCTCCTTGCGCACCGCGAAGCACGCCTCGCGGTCGGCGGGGTCCTCGGCGACACGCACCTCGTACGGCGTGGTCATGCGTACGTCTCCTCACGGACCTGGTCCAGGGCCTCCCGGAGGTCCTCCGGGTACTCGCTCTCGAACTCGGCCCAGCGGCCGTCCCCGGGGTGCTCGAAACCGAGCCGTACGGCGTGCAGCCACTGACGGGTCAGGCTCAGCCGCTTGGCGAGCGTGGGGTCGGCGCCGTAGGTCAGGTCGCCGACGCACGGGTGGCGGTGGGCGGCCATGTGGACGCGGATCTGGTGGGTGCGGCCGGTCTCCAGCTTCACGTCGAGCAGGGAGGCTGCGCGGAACGCCTCGATGAGGTCGTAGTGCGTCACGGAGGGCTTGCCGTCGGCCGTGACCGCCCACTTGTAGTCGTGGTTCGGATGGCGGCCGATGGGCGCGTCGATCGTGCCGCTGGTCGGGTCCGGGTGGCCCTGGACGAGCGTGTGGTATCGCTTGTCGACCGTGCGCTCCTTGAACTGGCGCTTGAGCGACGTGTACGCGTGCTCCGACTTGGCGACCACCATCAGGCCGGACGTGCCCACGTCGAGGCGGTGCACGATGCCCTGGCGCTCGGCGGCGCCCGAGGTCGAGATCCGGTACCCGGCGGCGGCGAGCCCGCCGATCACGGTCGGTCCCGACCAGCCGGGCGACGGATGCGCGGCCACGCCGACCGGCTTGACGATCACGACCACGTCGTCGTCGTCGTGAATGATCTCCATGCCCTCGACCGGCTCGGCGACGATCTGCACCGGCGCGGGCGCCTGCGGCATCTCGACCTCCAGCCAGGCCCCGCCGCGCACGCGCTCTGACTTGCCGACCACCGAGCCGTCGACCTGGACCTTGCCCGCGGCGGCCAGCTCCGCCGCCTTGGTGCGGGAGAAACCGAACATGCGGGAGATGGCGGCGTCGACGCGCTCGCCCTCCAGGCCGTCCGGCACGGGCAGGGTACGGATCTCGGGAATCGTGCTCACCCGTCGAGTATGCCGGACGGCTACGACAGCCCCGTACCAGCGCCCTCGGACCGCCTCGGTCCGTCTCAGTCCTTGTGGACGGTCCCGTCCGGGTCCAGGCCGCGGAAGGACAGCAGCACGATCAGGATGCCGCCGCACACGATCGCCGAGTCCGCCAGGTTGAACACCGCGAAGCCCTTGGGCGCGATGAAGTCGACGACCTCGCCCTGGAAGACCCCCGGCGAGCGGAAGATCCGGTCGGTGAGGTTGCCGAGGGCGCCGCCGAGGAGCAGGCCGAGGGCGACCGCCCAGGGCAGGCTGTAGAGCTTGCGGGCAAGGCGGATGATCACCACGATCACGGCCGCCGCGATCACCGTGAAGATGATCGTGAAGGCCTGCCCGACGCCGAAGGCCGCGCCCGGGTTGCGGATGGCGTTGAACTCCAGCCAGTCCCCGACGAGCTTGATCGGGGCGTGGTGCTCCAGCTTCGCGACCACGACCAGCTTGCTGATCAGGTCGAGGGCGTACGCGAAGACGGCCACCGCGAACAGCACCGCGATCCGGCGCCCGCGCGCGGGCCGCTCGGCCGCACCGTCCCGCTCGTCCGCCCCCGCCGCACCCGACAGGCCCGGCTCCTGGGCCGATGCCGCCTGCTCGCCGCCGTCGTCCGGAGTGTCCGGCGTACCGATGATGCGCTCCGCCTCTGTCACGTGAGTCCCTCAACCTAGGTGCCTGACTGAGGACGAGACTAATGCACGCCCAGGACGACCCAAGTGCTCAGTAGCGGCGTTCCTGTTTCTGCTTGCACTCCACGCACAGGGTGGCCCTCGAGAAGGCCTGCATCCGGGCCTTCCCGATGGGGTTCCCGCAGTTCTCGCACAGGCCGTACGTGCCCGCGTCCAGCCTCTCCAGGGCCCGTTCGGTCTGGACGAGCATCTCGCGCGCGTTGGCGGCCAGCGCCATCTCGTGCTCGCGCGTGATGTTCTTGGTACCGGTGTCTGCCTGATCGTCACCGGCGCCGTCCCCGGAGTCCCGCATCAGGCCCACGATGGACTCCTCGGACGACGTGATCTCGGTCCGCAGCCGCGTCACCTCGGACAGCAGCTCGGCGCGCGCCTCCTCGACCTCCTCCGGCGTCCACGGGTCCTCGCCCGGGCGCACCGCGAGCTCGCCGGGTTCCACCGCCGCGGCGACCCGCGCCAGGGGAACAGCGGTCTGCGCCGCCGTGGCCGTACCAGGAGTCTTCTTAGCAACCACCGTCGTGGCTCCCGTCTGCTTCGCGGCCCGCGCCGCGCCCGCTTTCTTGGCCGTGCTCTTCGTGCCCGCACCGCTCCCCGAGCCAACCTCTCCGGCGACCGACTTCTTCGCGGAGGTCTTCTTGGCGGAGGTCTTCTTGGCGGAAGCCTTCGTAGGGGAGGCTTCAGCAGCTGAGGGCTTCTTCGAGGAAGCCTTCGTCGTGGAGCGCTTCGTGACCGCGGCTTCCTCGGCGCCCTTGGCGGCCGGCGTCTTCACCGCCGGCTTCTTCGTCGCCGACTTCTTCGCGGCCGCCTTCCCGCCCGCGCTCTTCTTCGCGGCGCCCTTCGCATCCGCCGCCTTCTTTTCGGCGCCCATCGCGTCGGCCGCCTTCTTCGAAGAAGCCGCCGTTTTCGACGCCGGCGCCTTCTTCACTGCCGTTCCGGCGGCGTCTGTCGCCCCCGCGGCGTCGGCCCGGACCGTCTTCACCGGCTTGTCCGCCGTCTTCGCCGTCGCATTCGCCGCCACGCCGCCCTGGGTGCTCTTCTTGCCTCCTACATCCTTGGCCGGGCGGCCGGAGGTACCCGCGGCCGCGCCCCCGGAGCTGCTGGACGCCGACTGCTGTACGGCGATCTTCTTCGCCATCATGGCCGCGGCCCCTTCACATATTGTGATCTTGCTCGCGAATCGTGCTGGGACGATAAATCGACTTGAGTCCCGCGGCAACGGGACTCACCGCCCGATTCGCCCGGCTCGCGCATGTCGCGGCACAAGCCTGCATGCGTTGTGCCCAGCTCCCCGCCAGGTAATCCGCCGAGCCGGACATCCCAGGATGCGAACGCCCGTACGTCGCCATTCGGGTCATCTCGCCGCCGTACCGGACCCCGGCCCGGCACCCGGCCGCCGTCGCCGAAATCCGGTCGGCCGCTGTCCCCGCGGCGCCGTACACTGGGCGGAGCGAAAGGCATGGATGGGGACGAGTAGCGGCGTACGCAGCCCAGAGCGACCCGGGGACGGTGAAAGCCCGGGGGCGAGCGCGACGTGAAGATCACCCCGGAGCCGTCGGCAGAAAGTCCTGGTCAGTGGGCTCCGCCCACGGGCCTCGCAGGGCGAGTAGACCCGGCATCGCGACCCAATGAGGGGGCTCACCGGCGCACACGGCGCCCGGGGGCCAAGGAGGGTGGTACCGCGGGAGCGCGCCGCACGGCGTACGTAGCACATACGGCTCTCGTCCCTCCGACGGAAGGCAGCACGTCCGTTGGAGGAAGCTCGCAGATGACAGAGCCGACGTACCGCTCGGTACCCGCCCAGGTCGACCTCCCCGCGCTCGAGCACACGGTGCTCGACTTCTGGCGCGAGCAGAAGATCTTCGCCAAGAGCCTGGAGCAGTCCGAGGGCCGCCCCGAATGGGTGTTCTACGAGGGCCCGCCCACCGCCAACGGCATGCCCGGTGCCCACCACATCGAGGCCCGCGTCTTCAAGGACGTCTTCCCCCGCTTCCGCACCATGCGCGGCTACCACGTGGGCCGCAAGGCGGGCTGGGACTGCCACGGGCTCCCGGTGGAGCTGGCGGTCGAGAAGGAGCTGGGCTTCAGCGGCAAGCAGGACATCGAGGCGTACGGCATCGCGGAGTTCAACGCCAAGTGCCGCGAGTCCGTGCTGCGCCACACGGACGCCTTCTCCGAGCTGACGACCCGCATGGGCTACTGGGTCGACCTCGACGACGCCTACGTCACGATGGCCCCCGAGTACATCGAGTCGGTCTGGTGGTCGCTGAAGGAGATCTTCGACAAGGGCCTGCTGGTCCAGGACCACCGCGTCGCCCCCTGGTGCCCGCGCTGCGGCACCGGCCTGTCCGACCACGAGCTGGCGCAGGGCTACGAGACGGTCGTCGACCCGTCCGTGTACGTCCGTTTCCCGCTCACCTCCGGTCCGCTCGCCGGCCAGGCCGCGCTCCTGGTGTGGACGACGACCCCCTGGACCCTGGTCTCCAACACGGCGGTCGCCGCGCACCCCGAGGTCACCTACGTCGTCGCGACCAACGGCGAGGAGAAGCTCGTCGTCGCCGAGCCGCTCGTCGCCAAGGCGCTCGGCGAGGGCTGGGAGACCACCGGCCAGACCTTCACCGGCGCCGAGATGGAGCGCTGGACGTATCAACGTCCGTTCGAGCTGGTGGAGTTCCCGGAGACCCCGGGCGGCACCCACTACGTGGTGAACGCCGAGTACGTGACGACCGAGGACGGCACCGGTCTGGTCCACCAGTCCCCCGCCTTCGGTGAGGACGACCTCAAGGTCTGCCGCGCGTACGGCCTGCCCGTCGTGAACCCCGTCCGCCCGGACGGCACCTTCGAGGTGGACGTCCCCCTTGTCGGCGGCGTCTTCTTCAAGAAGGCCGACGAAAAGCTCACCGAGGACCTCAAGGACCGCGGCCTGCTCTTCCGGCACGTGCCGTACGAGCACAGCTACCCGCACTGCTGGCGCTGCCACACCGCGCTGCTCTACTACGCGCAGCCGTCCTGGTACATCCGCACCACGGCGATCAAGGACCGGCTGCTCGAGGAGAACGAGAAGACCAACTGGTTCCCGGACACGGTCAAGCACGGCCGGTACGGCGACTGGCTGAACAACAACATCGACTGGGCGCTGTCCCGCAACCGCTACTGGGGCACTCCGCTGCCGATCTGGCGCTGCGAGGACGACCACCTCACCGTGGTCGGATCCCGCGCGGAGCTCACCGAGCTGACCGGCACCGACCAGTCCGAGCTCGACCCGCACCGCCCGTTCATCGACGCGGTCACCTTCGACTGCCCGCAGTGCGCGAAGACGGCCACGCGCGTGCCGGAGGTCATCGACGCCTGGTACGACTCGGGCTCGATGCCGTTCGCGCAGTGGGGCTACCCGTACAAGAACAAGGAGCTGTTCGAGAGCCGGTACCCGGCGCAGTTCATCTCCGAGGCGATCGACCAGACCCGCGGCTGGTTCTACACGCTGATGGCGGTCGGCACGCTGGTCTTCGACAAGTCGTCGTACGAGAACGTGGTCTGCCTCGGCCACATCCTCGCCGAGGACGGCCGCAAGATGTCCAAGCACCTGGGCAACATCCTGCAGCCGATCCCGCTGATGGACCAGCACGGCGCGGACGCGGTGCGCTGGTTCATGGCCGCGGGCGGTTCCCCGTGGGCGGCCCGCCGCGTGGGCCACGGCACGATCCAGGAGGTCGTCCGCAAGACGTTGCTGACGTACTGGAACACGGTCGCCTTCCAGGCGCTGTACGCCCGCACGTCGAACTGGGCGCCGAGCGAGGCCGATCCGGCCCCGGCCGACCGCCCGGTCCTGGACCGCTGGCTACTGTCCGAACTGCACGCGCTGACCGGCCAGGTGACCGAGGCCCTGGAGGCGTACGACACCCAGGGCGCCGGCAAGCTCCTGTCGGCGTTCGTCGACGACCTGTCGAACTGGTACGTCCGCCGCTCCCGGCGCCGCTTCTGGCAGGGCGACAAGGCCGCCTTGCGCACGCTGCACGAGGTCGTCGAGACGGTGACCAAGCTGATGGCGCCACTGACCCCGTTCATCACCGAGCGGGTCTGGCAGGACCTGGTCGTGCCGGTGACCCCGGGCGCCCCCGAGTCGGTGCACCTGGCGTCCTGGCCGGAGGCGGACCTGTCGGCGATCGACCCCGAGCTGTCGCAGCAGATGGTTCTCGTACGGCGCCTCGTGGAGCTGGGCCGGGCCACGCGCGCGGAGTCGGGCGTCAAGACGCGGCAGCCGCTGTCCCGTGCGCTGGTGGCGATCTCCGGGTTCGACGCGCTGCACCCCGAGCTGCACGCGCAGATCACCGAGGAGCTGAACGTGAGCTCCCTGGCCTCACTGTCGGAGGTCGGCGGGTCGCTGGTGGACACCACCGCGAAGGCCAACTTCCGCGCCCTGGGCAAGCGGTTCGGCAAGCGAGTCCAGGACGTGGCCAAGGCCATCGCGAACGCGGACGCGGCGGCGCTGTCGCTGGCGCTGCGTGAGGGTACGGCGTCGGTGGAGGTCGACGGTGAGACGGTCGCGCTCGCTCCGGACGAGGTGATCATCACGGAGACGCCGCGCGAGGGGTGGTCGGTGGCGTCCGACTCCGGTGCGACGGTCGCGCTCGATCTGGAGATCACGGAGGAGCTGCGGCAGGCGGGGCTGGCCCGTGACGCGATCCGGTTGATCCAGGAGGCGCGGAAGAACAGTGGGCTCGATGTGGCCGACCGGATCGCTTTGCGGTGGGTCTCGACGGACCCGGCGGTGATCGCGGCGCTGAGCGAGAACGCGGAGTTGATCGCGGACGAGGTGTTGGCGGCGGACTTCGTGCAGGGGGAGGCGGACGACACGTACGGCTCCGCTTTCACCGACGAAGGTCTCTCGCTGACGTTCCGCTTGCGCAAGGCATAGCCCTCCCACCCACGCACCACCCGTTTCCAGCCGGCTGGAGAGTGAACGTCTCCCGCGGGGGCTGAGCACCATCGGCGGCCGACCGCCCGTAGCAGGCGGTCGGCCGCCGCCGTGACCGGTCGCCCGCCCGTCGCAGGCAGCCAGGCTCGGTCGTGAGCAGCGGGCCGCCCGTCATAGACAGTCGGGCTCCGCTGAAGCCAGTCCGCCGCCCGTCGCAAGCAGTCGAATCGGCCGCCGCCGTGACCGGTCGGCCGCCCGTCACAGACAGCCAGCCGTCGCCGTGAGCAGCAGGCCGCCCGCCGCAGACAGCCAGCCGTCGCCGTGAGCAGCAGGCCGCCCGCCGCAGACAGCCAGCCGTCGCCGTGAGCAGCAGGCCGCCCGTCACAGACAGCCAGCCGTCGCCGTGAGCAGCAGGCCGCCCGCCGCAGACAGCCAGCCGTCGCCGTGAGCAGCAGGCCGCCCGCCGCACG